>DATAQX010000489.1:0-11267 GCA_036264455.1 Silvibacterium sp.
ATCTCCGGCCTCGGCAACCGTATCATAAAAGGTAGAGAATGCAGTCTGAATGAAACTGTTCGAAATTACCCCGGATATTGTTCAACTCACACGCTTTGGTCTGGTCAATTGCTTTCTAGTCCGCGAAGACGACGGACTGACCCTGGTAGACACCATGGTGGGTGGCTCCGCCAAGGGGATCTATGCGGCGGCAAGCTCATTAAATCGTTCGTTGCGACGGATTCTGCTGACTCATGTACATGGCGACCATGCGGGCTCATTGGATGTGCTGTCGAACAAACTGGTTGGGATTGAAGTGGCCGTAGGGCGTCGGGAATCGCGCCTGCTGACGCGCGATTTTCGCAGTGAGCCGGGCGAGGCACCGGCCAGGGTCAGGGGAAGCTTTCCCAAGGTCGAAACGATTCCTTCAGCACTGTTGAGCGATGGGGAGAACTATGGCTCGCTGATAGTGATTGCGACACCGGGGCATACGCCCGGGCATCTTTCATTTCTCGATCAGCGATCAGGCACGCTGATCGCCGGCGATGCTTTGGCAAATGTCGGCGAACTGCGGGTGACGGGCGATTGTCCGGCGGTCTTTCCGCTGCCGAACTGGGGGACATGGCACACGCCTACGGCGGTTGAAAGCGCGCGCAAACTGATGACGCTGGAACCAAAGAAGATTGTGGTGGGACACGGCAAGCCGGTCACTGAGAATGCCAGCCAATTGCTCAAAGAAGCGATTCGGCATGCAGAGGGATAGGGCAGGGATTGCGACTAAGGCGTAAAGAAAAGCCGGAGTTGGCATGCCAACTCCGGCTTTTTCGTCATTGGTGTTGCTAGTTGTTGTTTGGGAAGTCAAAGAGACCGAAGAGATCGTCAATCGCCGGGCTGTTGACCGGAACATACGGATTGCCGGGCGCTGTGACCGGGTTGGGGAAGTTGTCGCGGCTGCGGCTTGTGACAGTGTCCAGGCCCCAGTTCCGCTCGATGAACTTCAGAATCGAGACGTGATCGGAGTAGTCGTGCGAGATGTGGCCAGCCTTGGTGTATTTCGACACAACGATCAGCGGAATGCGCGTGCCGTCGCCGAAGAAGTCGAGCGGTTGCACATAACCGGAGTCATAGTAGCCTCCGCCCTCGTCGAAGGTGATGAAGATGGCCGTGTTGTCCCTGAGCTCCGGACTGGCCTGCACGCCATCGACGATCTTTTTGACGAACCCTTCAAACAGGTTCAGCTTCGAGGACGCCGGGTGGCCGTCGACCAGTCCGCTGGGCTTGACGAAGGAGACCGCCGGCAGCTTTCCTTCAGCGATGCCGTTGTACAGGTCGACTGAGTCCTGAATGTGGGTGGCGCGAGTCTTCGGATCGAGCATGATCGAGGTGTCGTACTGGAACGGATTGCAGATGTTGCAGTATTCGTCGGTGTTCTTGCCGATCGCGCCATAGTTCAGCTGATATGGATCGTTAATGTAGTTGTTCCACTGGTCGCCGTAGTACTTCCAGGAGACGTGCGCGGCATTCATCGTGTCACCGATGCTGGGCACCGAAGACGGCGGAATGGTAAAGACCGTGTTATTCGCGTTTGTATCGGTAAAGGCATTGTTGCCGTTGCCGAAGTATCCCGGGTTGTAGTTGTTCAGCAGATAGTAGTGGCCCTTCTCGCAGCGCGGATCGATCGGATTCGGCAGCGACTGCAGGTACTTAACAATCGGGCCGACACCAGGTTGCGATGAATCGGCGCACTCCGAGTAGGAGCCGCCGCCGTAAGACGCGGATCCGAAGGAACCGCCGCCATAACCATCTTCCTTGTACCAGTTATTGGTGTGGGCCGCCGGATTCGGATCCTCGACCTCGTCCACGACGCCCGCGTTTGCTGTCCCCGCCGCCACTTCCTGGTTATGCGGCGGCCGTGTCGGATTTCCCTTGCTGTCACTGAACCAGATCGCGTCGCCGTGTCCCAGCATGATGTGGTTCGCGCCGGTGCCGCCGTTCACTGACTGGTGGAAGTTATCGCTCATCGCGTACTTATCGGCCAGCTCCTTGAAGTAAGGAGCGTCGCCCTTCTGCACGTTGTAGAAGCCAAGAGCGGTCGACCCTTCACCTGTGGTCACGGACCCTGGCAGGTACTCCGTGCTGAAGTTCGCCGGCTGCTTTATGCCGTTGGTGCCTGCACCCACTGTCGCTTCCACCCACGCAAACAGTCCTGCATCGCAGCCCGAGCCGTTGCTGGCCGAGACCTTGCTGCGATCGCAGTTCAGCTGCTGCCACATCTGGTAGAAGCGGTGAACCGGGCTCGCCGCATAGGAGTTATAGGTGAACGTCGAGCCGTTGGTGAGCTGGAACGGTCCCGGAGGCAGGTTGTCCACATGCGAAATGCGTTGATCGGGAGTCTTCGACGTCTGGCTCGTACCGCCGGAGGTCAGGTACTTGTAATAGTCACTGGGAAGACCATTTTCAGACGCCTTAGCTAGGTTCAGGTTGTCGCCTGTGATGTAGGAGTCCGTCGGGCCACCCACCAGCGGTGCCGGAAGGACATCTCCCAGGAATGTGGTTTTGGCCGGGCTCAGCAGAAACGCATCCGGCGCTTCGTCATAAGCTGCCTTCTGCTCTGCCTTGGAGAAATTCTTTCCAGGTGTTCCGTCGGCTTTCACGATGCCCTCGGAGAGCAGATTCCACACCGTCTCGCCTTTCTTTGGCACATAGGTTGCAAACACGTGATCGAAGCTGCGGTTTTCGCCGATGATTACGATGACGTGCTTGATGGGGGAGCTAGTGTCATTGTCACGAGAGTTGGCCTGTTGGGCCTCTAAGAACGAATTACCAACTGCGAACTGAAACACGGCGGCGGAAATCAATCCCACGCGCACGGTTCGCATGGCTGTGGATGCGGCCTGCCTGAACGTCATACTACCTCCTGTGTTGAAGCGCCTGGCTCCAACCCGACGAGCATAAGTCGTGGAGAATTGCAGGGAGGTGTCTGGCTCGTGAATAGAAGATGAATTGTCGCTTCTCGTGCACTTACCCAATTTGCAGTACAGCAGCGATCGATACTCGGGAGTTAAATCGGGAATCGGGAGGTTACTGGTTCGAGGAAATTATTGGTTCACCTGGCGACGGGTGACTGCCTTTTGATGCCGATGCGGCGGAAAGAGGCTGGCTCGGCGTCTGGTGCTCGACGCGGATGGTTCCCATCATGCCCTTGTCCTCGTGTTCCAGGAGGTGGCAATGGAAGGGGAATGTCCCCACGGTATTGGGATCGCGAAAATCCATACGGACGCGAACGCTGGGGTAGGTGAGCAGCCGGCCGTTGTTGTACGGGACATTGACCGTGTCGCGCAGGAAGTTCTCGTTCACCGGCCGGCCTGAATAGTCGAGCAGCAGAAAATGCAATTGATGAATATGGAATGCGTGCAACTCACTGGAGCGGTTTTCAATGATCCAGTCCTCGACGGTTCCCTGCTGGGCCACGATGTCGGGTATGGTTGAGTTCATGTCGAACATCTTCGGCGTCTGACCGTCCACGGTCAGATAGAATTCGACCGCGCTGGTGGGATCATTGGGGTCGGCCAGCTTCTCAGAGAAGTAGAGCCGCCGCACGCGCACCGGAGCTATATCTCCAAGCCACTGCCGGTCTGAGGGGGGAAGAGGCTGCGGGGAACTCTGCAGCTGGGAACGGGGTTCGGGTGTATCGGGCGCGGCGACGATCCTGGCAAGCATCCGGTTGGGGTCGTTTTCTCCGCCCGGGCCTGTATCCACGGTTCGGGTTACGAGCAGGCCAGTCTCGCCAGCCGCCGGTCCCTGCACGATAAATTCGACGCGCGCTCCGGGCGGTATTCCAAGATGCGTCTGCACGTTCACGGACTCCCCGGCAGCCCCGTTCCCGGGCCCACTTTCACCAATGGGGACTCCATCCATGGCCACCAGGCCGAGGGGCTGCGGCGCATGCTGGAAGAGGACCTCCAGATTTAGGTAGGTGATGGCGGAGGCGTTCAATACCCGCCACAACTGGCGCTCTCCGGGCCTTATCTGGATCACGGCCGGCGGATAGTCAGGGTAGGGCACGGGCACGTAATTGATGGAGAGGTCCTTGGCCGGCTTGCCGAAACCGGTACCGTTGTTGGCCGCGTCGCCGTCGCGATCCACCATAAATTTGGGCACGACCGGCTCCGATTTCGCCGGCGGCGCATTCGGATTGACGAGGTCTTGGTCGCGAATGATAAAGACGCGTTCCGGCAGCCCTGCCACTTCCTTTTTCGCGCGCTCAATTCCCTCGACGATCAGCGCTCCGGATGCGCCGCCAAGCAGTTGCGGCTTGCTGAATCCGTGGATGTGCGGGTGGTACCAGTAGAGGCCGGGGGGCTCATCGTCGGGAATACGGAAGCGATACTCGAATGCCGGGTCGCCGGGCTGCAGGGTGGTCTTCAACACGTCGTCCTGATGACAGATAGGGGGAATGGTCAATCCGTGGAAATGCAGATTGGTGGATACGACGCTCATCATCATTCCGTTGGTGCATGCGCTGCCGGCCGTTTGAGACGAGTGGACGTGCGCGGTTTCCGCGCCGGCGTGGTCGGGATCCGTCATTGCATTCTTGAGATGAATGATCACCTGATCGCCTGGATTCACGCGAAGGGTGGGGGATTCCCGGCCTTCGGCGTCGGTGAAGCAGTAGCGCGTACTGCCGTCGCCCTGTTTCGTGTTGACGGCGGTGAGGTTGACTTCGAGAACGCCGTCTTTGCTGCGCACGTCTGGCGGCTCGCCGACGATGCTGCCGATCTGCGGGCGCGCGCATGGCTCCGAAGTCTGTTGCTGGGCGATCAGAGGCTGGCACGAGCAGGCGACAGCGAGAAGAATAGCTGCAATCCATACTCGATCTTTGGAGGGGAGAATTTGCCGGAGGGTCTGGTTACCAGTGGATACTTTCATCACAATTCGCTCATCCATCGTTTCAACTGTCTTCGCCGACAGCATTAACACCGGATGAAATGACTTCCTGTATAGGATCGCTGTGGGTTCACAATATGGATATGAGGATCGGCGAGTTGGCGGCGCGAGCGGAAGTCAATATACAAACGTTGCGCTTCTACGAGCGGGAGGGACTGCTCAGGGCTCCCATCCGAACGGCATCCGGCTACCGGAGCTATGCAGAGAGCGATCTTGAGCGGCTTCACTTTATCCGTCTGTGCCAGGGACTGGGCTTTACGCTGCGTGAGATTCACCAGCTCATTCACCTGCACAGCAATCTCTCCAAATACAAGGGTATGACTGTCATGGAGCCAGCTGCTGTGAAAGAAATTGTGGCGATGGCCAATGAACGCCTGGCGGCGATCGATGAAAAGGTGAGAGTTCTTCACTCGATGCGCGTCGAGTTGACGGCGCTCGTGCAGGCTCTCGGATCTGACTCGGCAAAAGCGTGTCCGGTCTCCGGCGAATAGCTATCAGGAAAATCCGAAATCACGCTTGACCCTATACCCAGGTATAAGCTCCAGACTTGCTCTTGAAGGCACTTGGCCGCGACCGGTCGAGGCAGGAGAGTATAGCCATGCGGGATCAAAAACCAGTCAGCGCGTCGCCCCTTTTCAGATGGACGATCTTCCTTGTTCTGCTTGGAGCCGTTTCAACATGGTCGATCCGGAGTACCCTGGTGCACGCCAAGCGCATGAAACCCGCGGCCACATCTGCGGCAGCGTTTTCAACACTACAGCCGGGCGCGCGAGCGACCGCTGTGGTGCAGCTGGATAAGGTTTCCGGCGAAAGCCTCACCGGGACGCTGCTGCAACGTGAGAGCGATACCGTCTACCGCCGAACGGTCTCGGATACCAACCTGGTTTCCGCCATTCTGACTCCGAAAACGGCGGTAGTCATGGGGAAGGCAGAGGACATCCTGCCGGGCGCCATCGTCCAGATCTCCGGCGTGTTGGATACGAATCATGCCCTGCAAGCCGATCAGGTCGTGATTCTCACGGGTTATGTCAACGTGACACAAGGACCCATGTGAGAGGGCATGAGCGACTATCTCTCAAAAGCGTTGAGCGGGTGGGCTGCGGTGATGATCTTCGCATCGGGTCTGGCGATGCCCTACCTGCTTCGCCGGATGGCGGGAGCAGGAACGCCCTACTTACGACGGATGTGGCCGCACTACTGGCTGGGATATCTGGCGTTCTTAGTTTCCTTTGCTCACTCCTGGCTCACCATGAGCAGCGGCAACCTGAGCGGAATGAGCACGCCAGGACTGTGGCTGGCAACCATCGCACTGCTGGTGATGCTTTGGCAGATTGCCGTCGGCCTTCTCCTGCGAAATCCCACCCAATCCGACCGCCGCATTTTGCGGCGTACGCACTTCTGGACGATGGCATCCGTGGCCGGGCTCATCGTGGCGCATATCGCGCTCAACAGGCCGTAGCCAATCTCTAGCTGCGCCAGCGGAGGGTGACCGGGCCACCGAGGGGATGGCGCGCGGGCTCGCCGGTCTGGAGTGCATCGAGGCGGGCCTGCTTGAGGGCGAAGTACCATTTCGCGGGACGGTCGGCGTCGTCGATGAGCATGAGCGAAGGGTCGTACTTCAGGCCCTCAGCCTGCTGGATCATGGTGAGCTGGTCCTGGCGGACGAAGCGGCGACCAAAAAAAGTCGCAATAGTAGTTACAAATGGGATGGCATAGAAGACATTCCAGGCAGCGCAGACATCTATACGACAGGCATTTAAAACTGTAGGAGTCACAGTTGTGAGGCTGGCGAACCATTTGTCTCCGCAGCGGATGGTTTCGTAGCGGCGGTTGGGGAGAACAAAATCGATGGTGGTGGTAATGGGCTCGCCGTATACGCCGAGGAGCTTGTAAGGAGCGCTGTTTCCCGACGGCGCGTGGGCGGACATGCGGAAGCCCTCTGGGATGGGCTCGAAGTGCTTTTCTTTTTCGTGGATGCTGGCCTTCTTGCGCCACCACCAGGCCTGGTGGACGAAGGGTCCATGGGCCGGGTCCATGAGGCCGATAATGCCGTGGTCGACGTTGCAGGGCAGATCGGCAGTGAGGTGCGCAGTGCGGAAGCGGGGACCGAACTTGGGCACCTCGGGCGGCGGTGGCTGTTCGCCGGCGCGGATGCGTCCCGTGCGTGGCTGAGGGATGTAGACCCAGGCGTATCCGTCGCGCTCTTCGCAGGGGAAAGCAGAGGCGTAGATCTTTTGCGGGTCGAGCGTGTCTTTGGAAGTCAGCGAGGGAATCTGCGTGCACTGACCGCTGGCGGGTTCGAAGGCCCAGCCGTGGTATTTGCAGGTCAGCTCCTGGCCGTCGAACCATCCGCAGGAGAGCGGGATGCCGCGGTGCGGGCAACTGTCGCGCATGGCGAAGAGCTTGCCGTCCTGCCTGCGTCCCAGCACAAGAGGAATGCCCAGGAGCATGGCAGTGTGGAGCTTTTTCCCCCGCAGAGGCTCGCTGCGCATGGCTGGGTACCAGTCGTTGTAAAGCAGCGTGGTCGCTGGAGCCTGGGGAGCGGTCGACATGGGTCAATGATAGGGCAGCTAAAGAGCGGGTAGCTATCCGCTCCTTGGCCGCCCTACTATAATCGGCCAATGTCCCGCGAGGAGGCGCTCCTATGAACAGCCTGCGCACGGCGAAGCGCTTCGTCTTCCCTCTGCTCGGGTTGTGGGCGCTGCTGTATGCCTCTTTTTCGCTGGTGAAGCCACCCCTGCTGGATGGCCCGGATTCGGTGCACGCCGAGGCGGCGCGCGAGATGGCGGTAAATGGCGACTGGATCACTCCGCATGTGAATAGGGTGCGCTCGCCGCAGACGCCGCCATTGCTGGTGTGGATTACGGCGGCGAGCTTTAAACTGTTTGGCGTCTCGGACTGGGGGGCGCGGCTGCCACTGGCTTTCTGCGCCCTGGCGCTCTTTGCGGTAACTCTGGCGCTGGGCGCGCGGCTGTTTCTGACTCCGGTAGCGGGATTTTATGCGGCTCTGATCTTGCTGACCTCGTTCGGGATTTTCCTGTTCACGCATCTGCTTTACCCCGTGCTGCTGCTGACACTATGGATCACGCTGGCCACGTATTTCTTCTGGCGGTCGCTGCGGATTGCGTCGTGGCAGACGGCGGTGGGGTTCGCGGCGGCGTGCGCGCTGGGGTTTCTGTCGATGGGGCTGGCAGGCGCAGTGCTGCCGGTGGGGATCGTGGTTCTGTTTTTGTTCTTCACGCAGAATCTGCGGCACTTGCTACGGTGGCATCCGGCGATCGGGGTGGTGGTCTTTTTGCTGATCTCCGCGCCGTGGTATGTGGCGGCGTACCTTGCGGCTCGTGGGCAGAGGCCGTTTGTGGCTCCGATGCACAGCGTGATGAGGACGCCGGTGCTGGTGTTCTGGGTGTTCGCTCTGCTGTGGATGGTTCCGTGGAGTTTTTTCGCGGTGGCGGCGCTGGCGCGGATGTCGAAAAGCCTTTTCAGCCGGAGCGCGGGACTGGACCATGAGGAGCAGGCGCTGCTTTTGTTGGTTCTCTGGGCTGGGGTGGTGATGGTCCTCTATACCTTCTCGAGCCGGCAGGAGTTTTATGTGCTGCCCGCGCTGCCCGCGCTGAGTTTGCTGGCGGCGGGTTGGGTGACGGCGGATGAGGCTGCACCTTCGCGGCTGGGGCTGGTGTTCGCGTGGATCATCTTTGTCAGTGGCGTAGTGAAGGCGGCCGTGGCGATGTTTCTTGCCCTGCGCGCGCCAGTACCCGCTCCGGGCACCGACATCGCGACGCTGATGCATCTGCATCCGGAGCAACATGGGCCGTTCTTCGGGTATTTGTTCGCTTTTACATTTGCTTCGATGGGGGCGTTCCGTGTGCCTCTGCTGATTACGGCAGCAGCGCTAGCGGTGGGCGGGACGGCAAACCTGCTCTTTCGGTTGAAGGGCAAGGCGCGGATGGCGAATTGTTTTCTGGCCGGGATGATGGTCTTTCTGCTGATTGCGGCGCATCTGGCGTTAAATACTTTTTCGCCGGTGGTGTCGGCGGCGGTTCTGGCCGAGGCCATCAAGCCCGAGGTCAATGCGGGCGATGCGATTGTGGTGAGTGGTCCTTATGAAGATGCTTCGGCGCTGGGCTTCTACCTGGAGCGACCCGTACAGCTGTTGAATGCGCGCGCGGATGTTTTGGCGCCGTGGTCGTTTGCTCCGGATGCTCCGCGAATCTTTGTCGACAATGCGGCGCTGGGGAAGTTGTGGAGCAGCGGGACACGGGTGTTTTTGTGGACGGCTCCGGAGAGCGTTCCGGCGCTGCCGGGCCCGACTTACGTGGTGGGACGGGATGGCGGGCGCGAGATCGTGAGCAATCAGCCGAACAATGGCGGGGCGGCCTTCTGAGAGCAGCTAAAGTCCGGGTAGTTGATAAAGCGAGTAGCAGGAGGACCAGGACGATTTCGATTGGCTAGACTCAGGTTTAAAAATCTCGACCTGGGGGTATCCGATTCGTTCGCACCGTTCGTTGCTGCTGTCGCTGTTTCAATTAAGTTCTTAGACGGATTTCGATGGATCAGTTGGGAGGGGGCGAAGGGTTCCGTTTTCAAGAGTGAAGGTTTCTCCGCGCCAGGTGACGGTGTTGCTGGCGAAGCTCCAGATCCAGGTCCACAACGCGGCGAAGTCGCGCAGGGGCAGGAGCCAGAGGTCGCGGAGGACCTGGCGGTCGCCTAGGATGCCGACTCCTACCGATAAAGCAACGGTCACGCGCGCTAGGCAGGTGAGGCTGAGCAGTGCGAGGCTTTCGAGAGCGAAGCCAGAGGCGATGACATTGAAGATGGCCCAGGGGAGTCCGTAGGTAAAGACGAGGCCGAGGTAACCCAGCTTGCGGGAGTCACGGATGCCGCGGGCCCAGCGAAGCTGATGCGAGAAGAATCCGGCGAGCGTGTAGGCGGGCACGGAGGTATCGACAACTTCGCGGGTGAGGACGACAGCGAAACCGGCCTGGGCGATGCGGTGCCCGAGTTCATAGTCGTCGGCGAGGGAATGGACGAGGGGGGCGAAGCCGCCGATGGCGGCGAGCGCGGGCCGGGAGACGGCAAGCGTGGAGCCGAGGCCGAAGCGGATTTCTCCGTCGAGTTTGAGCGCGGTGAGGACGCCGGGAAAGAAATCGGTCGAGATGCCGAGGGCTTCCAGCTTCGAGCCGAGTGTTGGGTGGTCCCACATCCGAGAATCCGGATGTGGGGCACCCGGAGTGATGGCAGACCCATGGGCGAGGCCGCGATAGGGCGCGGTGATCAGGCCGACGGGCTTGCTCAGTTGCGGCGTCGCGAATTCGCTCATCACATGCGTGAGGTAGCGGGGCGAGACGCGGATGTCGCTGTCGTTCACGAGGAGGTATTCGTTGCGGGCATGGGGCGCGAGCTGGGCTACGTTGCCCATCTTTCTGTTGGGGCCGAGTTGGTCGGGGGTGCGGATGAGACGTATGCCGCGCTCGGGGAACTCGGCTTGGAGGTGTTCGATGGCCGCGACCGCTGGGTCGTCGAGAGAGGAGACGCCGAAGAGGAGTTCATATTCACCGGCGTAGTCCTGACGGCAGTGGCTGGCGAAGGCTTCGTACATGCCGGGGTCGAGTCCCTTGACCGGCTTAAGGATGCTGACCGAGGGTGCAAAGCCGGGAGTTGCAGTACGGCTGCGCACGAAAGAGCGCGCGCTCCACAGGGCGGCGATGTAGTAGAAGAGTCCGGCGAAGGTGAGGATGGTGGTTACGGCGGCGACGAAGAGAGCCATTAGGGATTAGCCATTAGCCATAAGGGAACAGCTTTTTCTCGCAATAGGTTTGTTGCATGTTCTTTCCGACACATTGCTCATCTCCACCCTAACCCTGATCCCTAATCCCTGTTCCCTGCTTCACTCGTATCGCAGTGCTTCGATGGGGTCAAGATTGGCGGCTTTCCATGCAGGGTAGATGCCGAAGATCAGGCCGATGGCGCAGGAGACGGTGAATCCGATGACGGCCCACAGGGGCGACATGGTCGCAGGCAGCGCGGCAATGATGAGGCGGATAAGAAGGGTGAGGATGCCGCCGACAAGAATGCCAATGATGCCTCCGATGGCGCAGAGGGTGGTCGCCTCCATGGTGAACTGGATGAGGATATTGCGCTTGGTCGCTCCAATTGCCTTGCGTACACCGATCTCGCGGGTGCGCTCGGTGACCGAGACGAGCATGATGTTCATGACGCCGACTCCGCCCACCATAAGACCAACGCTGGAGACGGCGACCATGAAGATGGCCAGGCCGCCGGTGAGCTGATTCCACAGACGGGCGATTGTGTCGGGCGCGAAGATCTCGAAATTATCGTTT
>DATAQX010000509.1:0-4421 GCA_036264455.1 Silvibacterium sp.
TGTCGAGCGCGCGCAGATGCTCCTTCTGCAGGATCACCTTTCCATGGCCGAAGTGGCACAGCGCTCAGGATTCGCGCACCAAAGCCACATGGCGCGCCACATGCGGCGAGCACTGGGCATGCAGCCACGTGTGATGAGGCGCCTTTTGGCCGAATCGCGCGGGCCGCGTTGATTTTTGTCCGATTGTGCTCAAACTCGCCAGAATCGAAGCGCGTGGACGCCGCTTTCGCCGCCATACTACACGTATGAAGCGCAGAGATTTCATTTCGCTTTCGTCGTCCGCCGGGGCTGCCCTCTTTTTGAGACGGAGCGGAATCGCGGAGCCCTCGAGCTCAGTTGACGCAATTTGGTACGGTCACAACCGTCGCTTTGCACCGCTTAGAATGAGCCGCGTTGCCTATGTCGAGCGAGGCCAAGGTCCCGCGGCGCTCTTCGTACATGGATATCCGCTAAACGGATTTCAGTGGCGGGGTGCGATCGAGAGGCTGCAGCGCTATCGCAGATGCATTGCGCCCGATGTGATGGGTATGGGCTGGACAGAAACCCCGGCAGAGCAAGCGATCTCACCCCACACGCAGGCGGACATGCTGTGTGAGTTGCTGGATTACTTGCGCGTGGATGTGGTCGACCTGGTGGCCAACGACAGCGGCGGCCTCGTCTCACAACTCTTCGTGGCGAAGTATCCGCAGCGAGTACGGAGCTTGTTGCTGACGAACTGCGATGTGGACGAAAACAGCCCCCCGGTGCAGTTCGTGCCGTTCATCGAACTTGCCCGGAAAGGACAAGTGGTTGACCAAGTGATTGTTCCGCAGTTGAACGACAAGCAGCGAGCCAGGTCCGCGAAAGGACTGGGCGGACTTGCCTACAGCTACCCCGACCGCCTGACCGATGAGACGATCGAGATGTACTTTCGCCCTCTGGTTGCGAGTCCGCTGAAAAGATCGCAATTTCAGGACTACGCGGTGTCGATGGGAGAGAACGCACTGGTCGCCGTTCGTGAGAATCTTCGGGCCTGGAAGGGACCTGCACGGATGGTGTGGGGTTTGAAGGATCAGCTGTTCGGAGTGCAATGGGCGGAGTGGCTCGACCGGACCCTGCCAGGATCGCGCGGAGTGCGGCGCGTCGAAGATGCAAATCTCTTCTTTCCGGAAGAAATGCCGGACATCATCGCCAATGAAGCGAAGATGCTTTGGGTTGAGACATAGTTCCTGGTCCAGAGCTGGACGGCGGTCAATCGACGTTGACTCGCCGCGTGGATGGCTTCAACACTGAACTCTTTGCATCGTCGCGATATCCAGTGCGGCAGGCAAACACAGATTATTGTCTTTTCGAGAGGAGATTCGAATGGATGAAAGACAGAGTGTTTTAGAAGACAGTGCGGCGGTTCGTGATGTGATTGAGTCTTGGGCGGCCGCCGTGCGTCACCGAGATTTTGAAGGGATACTGCAAAACCATTCTTCGGACATCGTGATGTTTGATGTTCCGCCACCATTTCAATCGAAGGGAATCGAAGCCTATAAGATGACCTGGGATTTGTTCTTTTCGTGCTCCGGTGATCCGATCGTCTTCGACATTACTACGATGACCGTCACTGCGGGTAAGGACGTTGCGTTCGCGGTCGCGACGATGCGTTGCACTGAACCTGCAGCCAACGGCGAGCGTAAAGGACTGGAGTTTCGCTTGACTATAGGTCTGCGCAAAATCGCCGGACACTGGAGTGTAACGCACGAACATCATTCGGTCCCCGCTGAGGACTAACCTTATCCGGCGGCTCACTTGCAATGAAAGATCGTTGGACAGAACTCCTGATATGCCAAGTGGAGGTTGAACATGCAATTTGGCTCGGTTCCGGATCAGGCGCACCAATGTTCCGTCCGGATCGACAATTGCGGTGAGGGGTCCGCCCCAAGACTCGACTTTAGGAGGATGCAATCCCGGCATTCCCCTGCAAGTCTCAGGAATCCCTGCGCCCCGACTGGTTTCCCGCCAAGCGCAGTCTGACGATGCAGTAATTGGTTTACGGGTGGTCACTCAATCGCAAGGAGTCATAGTCAATCTGAATGCCATTTTGGGTACAACAGCGGCACACTCATGAGCTTTCTCTTTCTTTGCAGCTTGCCCTAAATTGCGGTCAATCACGTATTTAGGGCTACGCTAAATTACGGCATGTTTCTCTTTATTTTCAGAGACATACAGTGTTCATGGGAAACTCAAAATCCGCCGACCGTTGCGGTCATCTCCCAGGATGAGCGAGCACTCTTCGTCCTCTCTCACACCAGTGATTCGCAGGTTCGTGTCGGCTCTCAGGTCCATGGAGAAGCTCATTGCATCGGCCTCCGCATTATGACTTGTCGCCCAATTCTGCCTCTAAAACAACAGAGGCGGTAACTCGCGTAGAACCGGACGCGCCCAAAGGTTAACCCCTGAGCGCGCCCTGGTCACTTGGTCACCTGGAGAGAGCGCGTCCGAATCTAATCCTGATCTGTTGTTTCCGGATTGCCGGTGATACGCCTACAACGCCGAGTCAGCCGTGCTCGATGGCCATGGTATTCCGGGAACACACCCAACCGCTTATGTCTCGGAAGCGGACGGATTCCGACGCGACTCTCGCTGCCTGCTCCAGTGCAGCCCGGAAGCCCATTACCACACCGCGTAGTAGCAGGATGCGCCGTTCAGGAAGTCGCCAGCCCCTGATCAGCCCTGTTCTTGGCTCTTATTTCGCGGAAGCCGGGATTGACTTGGCTAAGTCCGCCCACGTGACCAGAATGAAGTGTTGGTCCTTCAGAAACTTTCTGAATTCCTCGCTCTTGACTAGATCGATATCGTTTTGACGCCAGTGCGCTCCCCAATCCGGATGGTCGAAGGTAGCCGCACGAATCTCGTCATCGTCATAGGCGAGATGCACGATCAACTCATAGGTTCCGGGCGGGAGAGGCGCGAGCATCTCTTTATAGTGTTCGAACCATTTCTCCTTCGGAATACCCGGAGTCATTTGCAGCACCCTGTCAATCACCACAGAGTCCGGATTGATATCGGGCGGCAGTTGCACGTTCACCCCGGCACCGTGCATATCTTTCGCAAGCAGCAAAGGAAGATGATAGTGTTTCCCGAGCCCGAGATAGACGCCGAAAAGGTCCTGAGTGCTGAACAGCGTGCCCATGTGACTGTCGAGGTGCGAGAGCTTGATTCCGGCAGCCAGCGCCTTATCCACCTGAGCGCGCCCCTCGGTCTCTACATCTGCCATCTTGGCGTGCTCGTCCACATACTCCGCAGTCAGAGGAAGGTATCCATCCGGATCGCGCAGGCTGGAATCCATCGGCTGCGCTGACACCGGTCCCCACCGGTACGGTGTCCAATCCGCATTCATCGTGAGGTGAATACCGAGATCCGCGTCGGGATGGGCTTTCGCCCACTGCACGACCTCCGGAAACCATGGGCAAGGCACCATTATGCTGGCCGAAGTCACCCAGTGATTCTCAAAGGCGTCCTCGATCGCGTGGTTCACCGTGTGCATCATCCCGAAATCATCCGCGTGAATCACCAGAAGACGAGAGTTGCGCGGATAACCAAGTCTTTCCGCAACCGTCTTGCCATTCGGATTCGGCGTCGTCTGCGCCGAGCACAGAACCGAACCAAGTGAGAGGCTGAACGCCAGGAAAAGCCAGAAGTTGGAACGCTTGAACAAGACACCTCCCGGAGCGCCACCCCAGTTTACATGCGGTGCTCTCATCGCGATTGCGCACCGGTTACCCCCACAATGGCTCGAAGGAGACGAACAGGTTTGCGGCCCTCAGGCCATAGTGCAAATTTGAGGAACTTGGCAATTCGGCAACAACGCCGGAAGCGGGGAACATATCCTCGAAACTTCCGAGTTGCCGGTGATCCACTCAGCAACGCGAAAGGGCACTTCGTCGAGAAGGCTATAGTATCGGTATATGCGGCACTTTCGATGGCCTATCAGTTCGGCCACGTATCGGTTGATCGCAATAGCGCCGTTTGTTATTGCGGCGATTGTGCGGAAGTTATCATGCACTCCAAATGACAGTAGCTTCAAACTCGAAGCAGGGTTCGATCGAGTGCTCAGCGGCTTGAAACTAATTCACTGCTGAAGCTGGGCTTGGCTGAACCCCGCCTATTACACGCTCCTTGTGGCGGACGCGGCCTACTCATACTGAAACGATCGCCAGAAAACACCGATCCCCACGTCTCAAAGTTCGTAAGAGACGTGGGGAATCGGGGTTGAACAGAACATCTTTCCGCTGCGTACTACAAGGACGTATCCCAGGGAGAAGGCGGTGGTGGTGGAACGACCGGTGGACGGTCGTCGCAAGTAATAGTATTGGGCAGTTCCCACGGGGCCAGCCAGGGTCCGGTAGTGCCGCCGCCATCGTTGCTGCCGAGATCGATCAGCGTGAACTCCG
>DATAQX010000521.1:0-5963 GCA_036264455.1 Silvibacterium sp.
GTGCTCCTGGAACAAGCCCAGCTCGCCGCAAGGCCGGAGATTGACCCGCTTACGCTGCCTGCCCTTGCCCTGGTCGTCTCAGGAGGTCATACCCACCTCTACTTCGTCCGCCGTCAGAGAGAGATCTGGAGCTACCGCAACGTAGGACACACCGTTGACGACGCCGCCGGTGAAGCCTTCGACAAGGTGGCCAAGCTGCTCGGTCTGGGCTATCCGGGTGGCCCTTGGATTGATGCTCTCGCGCCACACGGCAATCCTTCCGCTGTCCCATTTTCGTTCGCGCAGATCAAGGCCAAGGCTCACCGCCGGGGTGATCCGGCAGCAATCGATCCGGCCAGCAGCACGCTCTTTTCTTTCAGTGGAATCAAAACCGCTGTTCTCCGCTATACCCAAACCCATGAAATGGCAGCGAACATCGAAGCCCGTCGCGCTGCACTCAGCGCCAACCCACACGCCACAGCGGCCGACGCTCTCGCACTCTGTGATAAGCAAACCCTCGACCTGATCGCTTCCTTCCAGCGCGCCGTCGTCGACGACCTCCGGCGCAAGACGTTTCGTGCTGCCGAACAGCTCGGAGCGGCCAGCCTGCTTGTCTCCGGAGGCGTCGCAGCCAATCGCGAGCTTCGCGTCCGGTTTACCGCGGAAGCTGGCGAGCGCGGCCTGGCCATCGCTTTTCCATCGCTTGCTCTGTCGACCGACAACGCCGCCATGATCGCTGCTGCCGCATGGCCCAAACTCCTCGCGAATGACCTCGCGCTGTCGAACCTCTCCGCTGAACCATCACTCGCCCTTGGCGGCTAGAAAGGTTTGCGCCGAAGGCGCGTATCGCTGGACGCGCAGTCCTTTATAATCCTCATGCAGCCATGGAAAAGCCCAATCCCATCCTGGATGGACGCACGGTGCTTGAGATTCAAGACATTATGTCCATCCTTCCGCATCGTTATCCGTTCCTGCTCATCGATCGCCTCATGGAGATCGAGCGCAAGAAGCGCATTGTCGCCATCAAAAACGTCACCATCAACGAGCCGTTCTTCGCCGGCCATTTCCCGAATTTCCCCATCGTGCCGGGCGTGCTGATCGTCGAATCGATCGCCCAGGCCGGCGGCGCACTGCTACTTACCGAGATCCCGGACCGTGACAGCAAGCTGATGCTCTTCACCGGCATCGAGCGCGCCAAGTTCCGCCGCCCCGTCGTTCCCGGCGACCAGCTCCGCATCGAGATCGACGTGCTCAACTGGAAGCCCCGCGCCGTCCGCATGAAGGGCCGCTGCACCGTGGAAGGCAAGCTCGCCTGCGAGGCCATTGTGATGTGCCAGCTCGTGCCCCGTCAGAGAGAAGCAGCCCCGCAGGCCGAACCACCACCCACCGCGAAGACCGAAGAGCCAGTGCTCGAGCCGGTGACCCACGAGTGAGGGTCGAGTGAGGATCCACCCGACAGCGATCGTTGCGTCGACAGCCGTAATCCCTGAATCCTGTTCTATAGGCCCCTACTCCATCGTCGGGCCGAATGTTGTTCTGGGCGAAGATTGCGAGCTCATCTCGCACGTCGTGCTTGACGGACACCTCATTACCGGAGCGCGCAATCGCTTCTTCTCCTTCGCCTGCGTCGGCGTCGCGCCCCAGGATCTGAAGTACAAGGGCGAGGCTACGGGCGCAATCCTGGGCGATGACAATACCATCCGCGAATCCGTGACCATTTCCCGCGGGACTGCCGGCGGAGGAGGCATGACTCGCGTAGGCAGCCACTGTCTGATCATGGCCTACACCCATATCGGACATGACAGCGTTGTCGGCGACCACTGTATCCTGGCCAACGCCGCCACACTGGCCGGCCACGTGACTGTTGAGGATTATGCCACTGTCGGGGCGCTTAACCAGGTGCATCAGTTCTGTCGCATCGGCAAATACGCCTACACCGGAGGAGGAACTACCGTCACGCAGGACGTTCTGCCCTTCTCGCTCACTTCCGCCAAACGCGAAACCCGCGCTTACGGACTGAACAAGGTAGGACTCGAACGTCAGGGCTTCGACCGCGAGCGCCTGGGCGCGATCCAGCGCGCTTACCGGCTCCTGGTGGCCTCCAGGATGAACACCTCCCAGGCGATCGAAAAGCTCAAGGAGGACGGCATCGCAACGGAAGACGTCGCCTACCTCGTCAAATTCATCGAAAGCTCCGAGCGCGGAGTCCTGAAGTAGTGATGAAACCATTCTGGGTGCCTTTGGACCGGGTGGCGGGTGCCCCATCCTTTCGCGCATTTTGCGAAAGGGTGGAATCTATCCTCTCCCCCTCATAAGCAAATGACCCGACCCGCCAAACTAGGCCTCATCGCTGGCAATGGTCGCTTCCCCTTCCTGCTGCTCGATGCCGCGCGCGCCCATGGAGCTGAAGTCGTCGTAGCGGCCATCAAGGAAGAAACCGACCCGGAGATGAATGATCGTGCCGCCGCCGACCCCGGCATCCGAGTCTGCTGGCTCTCTCTGGGAGAACTCTCGCGCCTCATCGAAACCTTTCAGCAGGAGGGCGTTACCAGGGCCGTCATGGCCGGTCAGGTAAAGCACAAGCAGATCTTCTCCAGCATCCGTCCCGATTGGCGGCTGGCCAAGCTTCTGCTCTCGCTTCGGACTAAAAACACTGACATGCTGCTCGGAGCCGTTGCAAAAGTTCTCGGAGATGAGGGCATCGAGCTCATTTCCTCCACCTCCTATCTGGAACCGCTGCTAGCAAGGCCAGGCATCCTCACCTCCCGCGCTCCGAGCGAACAGGAAGAGCGCGATATCGCCTATGGGCGCGAGGTAGCCCGGGCCATCGCCGGCTACGACCTCGGGCAAACCGTAGTCGTTGCCAGCCAGGCCTGCGTTGCCATCGAGGCCATGGAGGGCACCGACGCCGCCATCGAACGCGCGGGAGCCCTCATGCGGACGCTCGAGGACGAGGCCTCAACTCTCGAACGCAGCCTCACCGTCGTAAAGGTGGCCAAGCCGAAACAGGACATGCGCTTCGACGTACCGGTCATCGGCATCGGGACCATCGAGGTCATGCGAAAGGCTCACGCAACCTGTCTGGCCCTCGAAGCCAATAAAACACTGATTTTTGATCCCGACAAAGTTCTTGCGCAGGCAAACGAAGCCGGGATTGCGATTGTTGCTCTCGAAAATGGATAATTAGGCGGCCCACCATTCATGCCTGGAGATCGCCATGTCTAAAGTTCTAATGATTTCTGCCGCCTTCGTGTTTATCGTCCTTGGCGCCGTTGCCATTCACGCCTTCGCCTCCGATGATGTTCCGCAGGCCGGCCAGACGGCTCCCGCCTTTACCCTGCCCTCGCAGGAGGGAACGCCGGTCAGCCTGGACAGCTACAAGGGCAAGTGGGTCGTGCTCTACTTCTATCCCAGGGACATGACCAGCGGCTGCACCAGGGAAGCCCACGGCTTCCAGAACGATCTCGACAAATATAAGGCCGCCAACGCCGTCATCCTCGGCGTCAGCGTCGATTCCGTCGACAGCCACAAGCAATTCTGCGCCAAGGACAGCCTCAGCTTCACTCTGCTCAGCGATGCCGACAAGAAAGTGGTCGCCTCTTACGGATCACTGGGCAACTTCGGAGTGGTGCAAATCGCCAAGCGCAACACCTTCCTCATCGATCCCAGCGGCAAAATCGTGAAGGTGTGGACCGGTGTCGATCCTTCCCACCACAGCGAAGAGGTACTCGCCGCTCTACAGGGCTTCGAGAAGCAATAACCCCTGGCGAGCGCTTACCCGCGCGGAGTCGGGTGGGGTTCGGAAAATCATTGCATGGACGCAAAAAAGCCCGGCTGTATGCCGGGCTCTTTTGCTTGCCTCGTTGTTGCGGGTTGGTTACTTCTTCTTGGCTGCTTTCTTTGCTGCCTTCTTAGCTGGAGCCTTTTTCGCTGCCTTCTTTGCGGGGGCCTTCTTCGCCGCCGCCTTCTTTGCCGCTTTCTTTGCTGCCAAAGGTTTACCTCTCTTGGTTGATTTTTTACTGCCGGCGCTCTTCTTCGCGGCTGCAGACTTCTTTGCAACCTTCCTGCCGGCGGCGCCTTTGCTTTTCTTCGCGGCAGACTTCTTTACGGCCTTTTTGGCCGAAACCTTTTTCGCGGGAGCCTTCTTGGCCGCCTTCTTTGCAGGAGCCTTCTTCGCGGGAGCCTTCTTCGCCACCGCTTTTTTGGCCGGAGCCTTCTTGGCTGCTTTCTTAGCTGGTGCCTTCTTCGCTGGCGCCGGAGGCGGGGCCACAGCTTCCACCACTGGCTCCTCTATCTTGTGCTCTTCCTCTTCGTCTTCGATGTCGTCGTCGTCGGAGGAGAGGGAAATTGAAACTTCCTCTTCTTCATCTTCTTCTTCACCGAAACCGTCTTCCAATTCTTCTGGGTATTCGTCCGTTTCAGATTCGAAATCACCGTCGCTATGCGCGTATAGTTTGCGATCTTCCTGCATCGAAGTTGCCCTCCGGCTTGGGTCCAGGCTTTCGTTCTCTAAAAAGAGTGCTGCATCGATTCGCGAGTCCCACGCCGCGAATTATAGCAACAGGATGCAACGCATTGCGAAGGAACGCAAGCGCTTCTTGCGCCTTGAGCCTTATTTCTATCGTCACTTTCATGCGGCAACTCGCAATCGCGGCCTGTCAAAACCCGTCTGCATCGCATTCATCTGGAAAATATCTTCTCGTGTTTCATATCGGCAGTGCTCAAACCTGCTTCACATAAGCGCTTGCATTGAACACAATTGATTACCCCGACGCGCAGCACCCCTTCCGGGGTTACTTATGTGGCTCCGAGGCGGAGGAAGACGGCTTTTGCGTCTGCGATTTTCCCGTGCTCATGCTCTTGGATGCTGTCGCGGAGGTTTTCGCCGACGCATGATGCTGTACTGAGCTCCACGATGTGTACGTCGGGCCTTTTCCATGGGCTTTGCGTGATGCGGCCGGGATACGCGCCGGTTCGGCAACATACAAACTATGCCCCGCGGGAATCGCCGCGGTCTTCAGGTGATTCCATCGCTTCAATTGATCGACCGTCACTCCAAACCTGTCCGCGACGGTTACCAGCGTGTCATCCTTGTGCGTGCGATACATCGCCGTGCGCCCGGAAGGCGTCGAGACAGGAGTCACCGGAATCACCAGCGCATCTACGCCGCTCAAGTCCGTCGTCGACTTCAGCTGATTCACAAACGCAATCTCCGTTGCTGAAACATGAAAGGCGTGCGCCACGTCCTCCATCGACTCATCAGTCCCGAGTTTATGGAAGCGCCAGTAACGCCGCTTGTCCTCGGGAATTTCCGCGATGCGCTGCTCGTACAAATCTTTCATGCCGACTGGAACGTGCAGATCGAAGACCTCGTCGGGGGGCGTCACACCGCGCAGCAGGCTTGGATTGATGGCGGCGAGCTCCTGAACCGACGCACCCGTCACGTCGGCCACCAGCCGCAGATCGACGGCGTAATTCGTTTTCACCGTATCGATCAGCAGCGGAGGATCGGGTGTCAGGTTGTCCAGGCCATACTGTTTGGAATTCTTGGCCATGATCGTAACCGCCAGAATAACCGGCACATAGTTCTTCGTTTCGGTCGGCAGATTGTTTCGCCGATACAGCTCCCAGAAATCCGCATAGCCAGTGCGCTGCACGGCGCGCTGTACGTTGCCTGCGCCCCAGTCATAGGCGGCCATGGCAAGGTACCAGTCGCCGAGCTGGTCGTAGGCTTTCTTCATCTCGCGCGCATAGGCGCGCGTCGCCTTTTCAGGATCGAGCCGCTCATCATACCAGCCGGTGCGCGAGAGACCGTACACGCCGTACGGCATGAACTGCCACATGCCGCCCGCGCCAGATTTCGGATTGATGGCTTGCGGCCGAAATCCCGACTCAGCCACTGCCTGATAGAGCAGATCCTGCGGAACGCCTTCTTCCTTCAATACGCGCTGGATCATGTCCTTATACCGGCCTGCTCGATTGAG
>DATAQX010000552.1:0-4844 GCA_036264455.1 Silvibacterium sp.
TTCTCGGCAAGCTGCTGGTAGGTCTGCTGCATCTCCTGCTGGAAGTCGTTGGTGGCATCCTCGCCCGCGCGTTGCAGCGCCTTTTCCTTTTCGTCGATGGACTTCAGGCGGGTCTGCCGCTCGGCGTCGCTCAACTTATCGCCCGAAGCCTGGAGCTGCTTCTTGAGCGAGTCGATTTCGTCACTCTGGGTCTTCAGCTGTGTGCGCTTGGGATCGAACTTCTTCTGCAGTTCGCCGAAGTTGCGCTGCCCTTCGTTCGTCTGGCCGACCGCGCCCTGGAAGTTAATGACGGCAACCTTGGTGACGCCTGCGGCTGCCGAGCTGGGCGGGCCGTCGGTGGTGGCAGCCTGGGCAAAGGCGCTCGCGCCAAGCCCCGACGCAAGCAGGCAAGCGAGTGGCAACGAACTTAACATGACACGTTTCATGGAAATCAAAATTCCTCCGGTTTGAGTGAGATCGCCCGCACATGCGGAAGCGAACTTCGCTTCCTGATCTACCTGCTGCGCTGTTCGTTGCGGCAGAGTCCAGGCCCCAGCGGGGTGGAATGCGAAGACGAGACACGATCAGAAGACATATTCAGGAACTGAGCCAAATTATATAGGTTCAGGACCCCGCACGGTCAAACAGACCATTAAATCATTGGAGGGCAGAAACAGGATCGATTTCCGCCCCCAATGCTGCTTTGACGCATGCCGCGTCAGAAGGTAGTGCTGACTGAGAGCCGGAATGTTTTGCGCGGCTCACGAAGTTGAAGTTGTGCTCCATATGCTTGCAGCGCCTGGGCATAGGTGAAGTCGCCGGCGCCTCCGGCAGGGAACATGCTGCGGGTGATCAGGTTCTCCGTATAGAAGTTTTTTTCCAGCCGTAGTGGGTTGTAGGCGTAGTAGACACGGAAAGGTGCGTTGATAATCGGCATCATCACGTCCAGCTCTGCGCCCGCGGACATGCGCGGGACGTAGTTGGTGCCATTGATGGGAGCGATCAAATTGCCGAAATTGATCTGTACCCCGCCCTGGCAGGAGCCGTTGACGTAGTTCGGGCACCCGTACAGGGGTGAATTGAGCAGCGCGGCGCCACCCGGGCTCTGTCGCAGCTGCTGCTTGTCGAGCGCCATGTTCATACCGACGTCGTCGAAGAAGGCAAAGCTGACCGTACGAGCGTAGATGGGAATGCGGTACTCGAAATTACCCGTAAAGTTGGTGTCGCCGCCGATCGAAGCGATACCGAAGACCGGGATGGGCACCTGGATAGGACCGAGGGTGGGGTTGGTGGGATCGCGAGGCACAGTGCTGCCGTCGGGGTTGGTAAGGTTGAAGAGCACGCGCGTCGGAACAAAGCCGTAGGGAGTAGCCGAGCGAATGTCGAATCCGCGCAGATCTGCCTCGCCGCCGGCGTAAAAACGGTTGAACGGCGGAGCGACGTCGCCGCTGATACCGCGAATGTATGCTCCCTGCAGGCGGAAGCCAAAAACGTTGCGTCCCTCGTTATTGAACTTGAAACCCTTGACGGGATGGAAATTACGATATTCGACGATGGGGCTGATATAGCGCACATTACCCCACAGGCCAGCGACCTGCAGCGCCGCCGACAACTCGGTTCCACGATGCGGCAGGTAGGCGGCGTCCAGTTTGTTCATCGAAAAACTGAACGAAGCCATGCTGCTGATGATTCCATTGAGCGCGTTCTGGCCCTGAATGCCGCTGCGGAAGGCCAGCGTCTGGAAGAAGTTGCTCGACGCCTGGCTGAAGGCAGTCACCGATGATTTATCCAGGCTGTAGGTGAAGCCAACGCTCTTGAAGCTGTGGTGAATCGGATACCTGGCCGAAACGGAGAAACCGTTCGATGACTGGTTATATTTCTGCAGCAGCGATTGCGTAGCGTTCGAGAGGTTTTCCGGATTGCCGCCGGCAAGCTTGTAGTTCTTCTGTGCGTTGAAGTCGTACTTCTTGCTGAAGACCTGGAATCCCACGTTCAGCGGACGGTTGCGAATATACGGCATGTTGAAGCCGAAGAGTAGGGTACGCGAAACGTCTCCGGCATTGGCCTGCACGCTCAGAGTTTCGCCGAGACCAAGGAAATTGTTGGTCTGGTAGTTGAGGCCGATGAATGACCCGCCCAGACCGCTGACTCCGCCATTGAGGCCGATCGTGTTTTTGCCCTTTTCCTTGACTTTCAGCAGCAGATCGACCGTGCCGGCCTCTGCATTCTGGTGAGTCTCGGAGTCCTGCTCCACGCGCAGCGGATCGAAGTAGTCGAGCTGGTTCAGGCGCAGCAGGCTCATCTCCCAAAGGTGGCTGTTATAGATCTGGCCCTCTTCGAGAAGCAGCTCGCGGCGAATCACGAAGTCACGTGTAACTGTGTTGCCCTGGAACTCGATGTGGGAGACATAGAACGGCTTGCCCTCATCGATGTCGATATTCCACGTGACCGTATGGTTAGCTTCGTCGATGGTGGGCGTGGGGATGCCGACAAAGTTGATGTAGCCAAGCTGGCCATAGGCCTTTCGCAGATTCTCCATGCCCTTGCCGAAGGCAGTGGCATTGAACCATTCGCCGTCCTTGATGGCAAACTGGCTGCGCAGCGCTTTGGTGTTGGTCACTGCTTTATTGCCCGTGAAAGTGATCCCTCCCAGCCGGTACCGCTCGCCCTCTTCGATGGGCATGGTGATGTCGATACGCTTGCCCTTCTTAGGCCGGAAGGTGAGCATGGACAATCCGCCCTCGTTGCGCAGATGGGTCTGCGGATCGCCGACGCTGGCGCGGAAATATCCTCGATCGCGATAAGCCTGGCGAACTCGCTCGGAGTCCTCTTCGAGCTTGCTCGCATCGTAGGTACGAGGAAAAATATTCTCGAGAAAGATCGACTTGGGAATCCCGATGGGGCGCAGGTTCCTCATCGCCTCGCGCAACTCGCGTGAGCTCACATGCTCGTTCCCCGTGAACTGGATCTTGCCTACCTCGACCTTCGGACCTTCCTTGATGTCGAAATTTACCTGCACTGACGCGGGCGGAATCCTCTTGATGTCTGGCTTAATGACGGCGAACTGGTGGCCATGCTCGCCCAGCAATTCCTTGAGCACGGCGACGGCGTGCGCAATTTCCGTCGGATCGTACTTGCTCTCAACAGTGACGTGGACCTTTTCCTTCTTGAAACGGTCCAGCACATCCGACTGCGTAACCGAATTCAGGCCCTTGTAGTTGATCTCGCGGATCGTCGGCTTTTCCGTTACGTAGACGTTCAGGATGACGCCCTTGGGAGAATCCTCCCGCTCGATGCGCACGTTCTCGAAGTAGCCCGTGTTCCACAGCGAGTTGAAGTCGCGTTCCACAGTCAGCGGATCGTAGGGATCGTTGACCCGGCTGAACATGCGCGCCAGAACGGTCTCCTTGGGAATCTGACGATTGCCGATTACACGAATCTGGGTGACGATCTCCTGTTGCGACCATGCCGAGAATGCCAGCAGGCAGCAAAAGAAGGAGAATAACTGCAGTGTGCGGCGAATGGAACGGCGCAAACTCTGGCTCACTTGGATTGGGGAGCTTGCGCTCCCGCGTTCGACGGGAAAAATATGCACACCCTCACTGCAAAAAATCAGGCGAATCTTAAGTAAAACGCGATTATATGTGACGGAAGGGGCAGACCCCAACTCCGCATTACGATTCGATGCCCGCTTAATCATCAGAGACTGGCCGCGGACCACGTCGAGCTGCGGTCAACTTTCCAACTCTGCGCGGATAAAGAACTCTTTGCCGTCCCATCGGATCTCAAGGACATTTGGTTTGCAGCAGACCTGGCAATCTTCCACATAGCATTGCCGGCCACCGCCTGATTCATCCACCACAGTTTCATTCCACTCTCCACATCCAGCACATTGGAAGCTCGCCGCTAACGGCATTTTCAGAAACCACCCAAACAGAAACCCATGGATCTAAGCTGTCGCGATCCCAGGGAGCGCCAAACCTGCACTCCACTCAAAACGCGGCAACATTCTGAAAATGCCCATACGGGCATGGCTACCTCTGTCGAAACGGCAAAATCAGCTCTTGGAGCCTGTTATGGTTTTTAGTCTAACGGAACGACAGCGAGTTTCGCTCCTCAGCATATTCAGTAGACGATTCAGGGTCTCGCTTGGAGAGCGCTTTCCGCACCTCCACCAGCGTGGAGTAGAACGTCGGCCCTCCGCCAAAGTCCGTGAGCCGCTGCGAGGTCAGCAGATTTACGTTGTGCCCTCCGGGGGAAAGCTTGTTCCAGGAGAGCCGCGACGCCACTACGCCCGCAGGAACGCTTGCGTGCCCGTTTGCCGATATGCGCGCCGTCAACCTGATCTGCCCGCGCGCATTGAAGACCTCGACAATATCCCCATCCGCGATGCCGCGCGATGCCGCGTCATCACGGTGCATCTCGAGCGTCGCATGATGACCATTCTCCATCTTCTGGTGCACCGGCAAATTTGCAAAGGTGGAGTTCATATAGTTGTCTGCCTTGCGCGGCAGAAATTCCAGCGGGTAGGGGTTCGGTGCCTGGGCATTTTTTTCTGACGAATGCCGCGATTCGGTCGGCGGGACAAAACCGGGCAAAGGATCGAGCCCCTGAGCCGCGAGAGTCTCGGAATAAAACTCCACCTTGCCGCTGGGCGTCCTGAATCCGCCATCGGCAAATGGCAAAAACTTTTCGTCCTTGGCTTCCGCCTCAAACTTCAGCCGAATATGTCCACCCGCATCGTCGAGAGCCTGCGCCGTCATTCCTTTCATCCACACCGGTTGATCCTTCCCTGCGTGAAGCGCCTGCGCAATCAGATCGTCGGGCGTGTCGCGGAAGCAATCTTCGGGGAAGCCCATGCGCTG
>DATAQX010000576.1:0-5180 GCA_036264455.1 Silvibacterium sp.
GCTGGTTTCACGACGGTGCGCAATGTGGGGGCCGCGGGTTATGCCGACGTCGACCTGCGCGACGCGATCAATGAGGGACTGGTCGAAGGGCCGCACATGCAGGTGAGCGGACCACCGCTGGGCATCACAGGCGGGCACTGCGATGACAACCTGCTTCCCTTTGCCTACCACCAAACGGCGGAGGGTGTGGCCGATGGTGTGGAGGCGGTGCAACATAAGGTTCGCGAGACGATCAAGTATGGCGCGGATCTGATCAAGATCTGCGCGACAGGCGGCGTTCTGTCGAAGGGCGACGATCCGCAGGCAGCGCAGTACACGCTCGAAGAGATGAAGGCGATTGTAGCGGACGCGCACCGGCTGGGCCGCAAAGTTGCGGCGCACGCGCACGGCTCGCAGGGAATCTTGTGGGCGACCGAAGCGGGTGTGGATTCGATCGAGCACGGGTCGTATATGACCGATGAGGACATTGCAGCGATGAAGCAGCATGGCAACTACTTCGTCCCGACGGCGTACCTGGTCGACTGGATGCAGCAGAACGGGCATCTGCCGCCGTTCTACGCGCAGAAGATGAAGGACGTAAGCGCGGTGGAGAAGGCCAATGCGAAGAGAGCGATTGCGGCCGGGGTGAAGGTCGCGCTGGGGACAGATGCGGCGGTGTATCCGCATGGATTGAACGCACGCGAGCTGGATGTGTATGTGAATCAGTTTGGGATGACTCCGCTGGCGGCGTTGCAGACCGGAACATTGAATGCGGCGGACCTGATGGGGTGGACAGACAAGGTGGGTTCCATCGAAGCGGGAAAATGGGCGGATATGATTGCGGTTAATGGCGACCCCTTAAAGGATGTGCGCATCCTGCAGCACGTGCCTTTTGTGATGAAAGCGGGCGTGGTCTACAGGAATGAGGGCCCAAAGAGCGCGGACACAAAGAACGAAGGCACGGCGCAGTGAAGGCTACGAGGTTTGAGTTCCGCTATCGGCTGTGGATTGGGTTTGTGATCTATGTGCTCGGCTTCTGGGCTCCATGGCTACGATATGGCCCGGGCGCCTCAAGCCGAGTAACGACGACATGGCTGGAGCTGGCGGGCGGACTGGCAAGCATACATGCATTGACGCTTCAAGCGGCGACGGTGGTGGTGACTTCGCTGGCAATCCTGCTCGCTGCCGCAGGCGCGGCATTCCGCGTGTGGGGAACGGCGTATCTGGGCGCGGGGATTGTGACCTCGGGCGCGATGCATGCGCAGACAGTGGTAGCGGCTGGACCGTATCGCCATGTCAGAAATCCTCTGTACTTTGGGAGTCTGGTGTTTTCGCTGGCGGTGGCGATTCTGATGCCGCCGACGGGCGCGATCTTCTTCATCGTCGCGCTTTTTGTGCAGGTGCTGCGGCTGATTCTGGCCGAAGAAGCCTATCTTCTGGCCGAGCAGGGTGAATCCTACCTGGCGTACAAGGCTCGTGTGCCGCGGCTGTTTCCCAGTCCGGTAGCACGGGTGCCCAGGTCCCCGGCAACGCCGCACTGGCTGCAGGCGGTTGTGGCGGAGATTTTTACGGTGGGAATGACGGGGTGCTTTGCCGTGCTTGCGTGGCGCTATAACGCACAGTTGCTGACGCAGGCGCTCATTGTCTGCTTCGGGGTTTCGCTGGTGGTGCGGGCGCTGGCTGTGAAGCAGCCGCAGACTCCGCAGAAGGCCGCGTAAAGAAACGGGAGACGGCTTCAGACCGTCTCCCTCTCCCTAATGAAGGTTAACCGCTATGTCGTTATAGGCGGCGGCTGCCATATTGCATAACCTAAGCGATTACTTCCTGAATCGTTACTTCTTGGGCGGGGCGATGGCGTCCTTCGCTGCCTTGGCAACGCGGAACTTGACAACGGTTTTCGCCTTGATTTTGATCTGCTCGCCGGTCTGAGGGTTGCGGCCCAAGCGTGCCTTGCGCTCTGCCTTCACGAGACGGCCCAGACCAGGGATGACGAATACGCCATTCTTCTTCGTTTCCTTGATGGCGGTTTCCGCCAGAAGGTCGAGGAATGCCGCAGATTGCTTGTTGGTCACTTCAAGCTTCTCGGCCAAAAGCCGCACGAGAGCTGTCTTGGTCAATGCTGTTGCCATGTGTATTTCCTCCTAATTTCGTTTTGACTCCAACCGGTTACGCCTGGTGCGCGCTGTCACCGATTGCTTACTGCCAGTTCCCTGGATCCGCATAAGAGCTTCTCAGTCGCAGCCGGGAAGGCCTGTGTTTATGCGGGTCGGAGAGAGAACCCACCGCCGTTTACCTTGCGGCTTTTGAACGCCTTTGTCAACAACAAAAGCCGGGTTTCCACAGGTTTTTTAGGTTTTTGCAGGGTTTTTAAGGGTTTTTACCAGGTTTTCCGCAGTTTGGGGGACTAGCTGGACCAGCAATGGTGCGAAAAACCCTTGTCCAGAGCGGCTGAGAGCGACACTGTCTTGCGAGAATATAGATGCGAAAAAGGAGACTAGTAAAGCCCGAAGAGAGGTTTTTTTCGTCTTTCGAGGCTGCGCAGCAGCGGATCATTAAGAAAATCGACCAGCGGTTGGGCGAGCTTGAAATACGCGCCGATGTTCGCGGCTAAGGTGGGTTTGAGTGCCTCCGCGGCCGGCAATGTGGCCGCAACTCCCCATTGCCGCCACTTGATCCACTCGATGGCTGGATGATCGGCGGGGAAGCCCTTGGGCGGGCGGATGAGCGCGGCAGGGTCGTGCAGCGTCATCCTGGCGCGGAGTTTTTTCGATTCGATGAGGCGCTTGAATTCGGCGGGATGCGCCAGCAGGTGCCGGCGGATGGCAAGAAGCTGTTCCTTCGGCGGCATGTACACTCCGGCAGCAATGACCAGCTCGGTTGCGGTGAGATGAAAGTAGTAGCCGCCACCGGAGGTCTTCTCGAGACCGTTGCGCGTCCACCAGGCGGCGAGATTTGTCTTGTAGGGAGTCTTGTCGGCGGAGAAGCGCGTGTCGCGATAGATGCGCATCATGCACTTTTGCGGGGAGCGGATGTGCGCCGGGGCATAGTCGGCCATGCCCTGGATGATCTTTTCGATGATGGCGAGCATGGGCTGTTTCAGGTCATGCTCATAAAGACTACGGCGCGCTTCGAACCATTCACGCCGGTTGTTGCGCTTGAGCTGGCGCAGGAAGTCGAGGGTGGCCTGGGTGAAGCCGGGTTGCGCTGGCTGTGGCGGCTGGATGTGCGCGGTTTTTTTCGCGGGTCGCGAGGGCATTTTCGTATTTTAGGCTGAGACGGTGAAGGACACGCCTCATCGACCAGCTATAGCGTTAACATTGTTGTGTCAGACTCAGGCCGTTATGGGAAATCTTCTGCTCTTCATCGCCGCTCTTGGTTCGTTAGCCATACTGCCTGCCCAACAGGCGTCAGTCTCGATCGAGGCTCCGCCGGGAGCACGGCTGTTGCTGGAGACGACGGGCGATGGCGCGCAGGTCTACAGCTGCACGGATGGGCATTGGACGTTGAAGGCTCCGGATGCGAAGCTGCTCGATGCTCAGGGCCAAGTGATCGGGACACACTTTGCCGGGCCGACCTGGCGGCTGAACGATGGCAGCGAAGTGAAGGGCAAACTGATTGCGAGCCAGCCTGCGCCGGATGGCAAATCCATTCCGTGGCTGCTGGTGGGAGCCGTGCCGGGAAGCCAAAGCGGTAAGCTCGCCTCGGTTGCGTATATTCGGCGCACAGAGACGAGCGGCGGAGCAGCTCCCAAGGAGGCGTGTACGACCGGAGAACTTCCGGTGCCGTACACGGCGAAGTACAGTTTTTATGCGGCGAAATAGCTGACGTCGGTTGTTGTTTCCGAGTAGGGCCGGTCCCGACATTGGTGGCGGTATTCCATCCATTTTCCCCCATGCCGAATCTACCCGGTGTTGAGGACAAACGTGAGGCCCATATTCCACAGCAATCGCGGAGAGTTGCTCTTTTGCGTGACGTTTGTGGTGGTGTTCATGGGAGCCGCTCGATGGCTTGCCGCGCAGCAGATCGCTGATTCTGTAGAGCTCGCTGCACTGCCGGACGCACCACAGTCCAAAACATCGGATGCGCAACAGGCGACCCCCAAGAAGGGGTGTCCACCTGCACCGCAAGCTGCCGCGGGATCAGCGGTTGTTCCAAGGGCGGGCGAGGAACAGAAGAATGCAGGCGCCGGTTGCGCCGCAAAGTTTGATTTCTTTTATCCTTTCGGGAAACCACCCAAGCAGGGCCCGTTGACCTCGAAGGATAAGCTGCGCATTGCGGCGAGCGACGTGGTGGATCCGTTCAACCTGCTTACAATTGCGGCGACTGCGGCGATTACGGTTGGCAGTAATCCGGATACCGGCTATGGACCGGGACTGAAGGGCTGGGGGAAGAATTCTGCGACGCTGCTGACGCAGGATATGACGGGCGCGTTTTTTGTCACGTATCTCATTCCCTCGATTGCCAAACAGGACCCGCGCTATTTCCGGATGCCGAAGGCGTCGATTCCGCGGCGTATCGAAAACGCGATTGTGCAGCCAGTGTGGACGCGAAACGACAAGGGCGATCACATACCAAACTATGGGATGTTGATTGGCGTACCGGCAGCGGTAGCGCTGTCGAACATTTACGTGCCAGGACGGAAGCGAGGCTTCGGGCCGACAGCGGAGACTTCGGCGATTACGATTGCTTCCGCCCCGATTGACAACTTTGTTTCTGAGTTTCTGCCCGATGTGGCGAAGCATGTCAGTGTCCACATCGTGTTGATCCAGCGAATTGTGAACCACATGGCGCTGACGGAAGGACCATCTTAGAGGTCCGGCGGTTTGTGGCACTTACTGTCGACTGTTTCCAAATTCAGCCGATCAAAGTGCGACGTGAACCTGGAGTAACCTTTCGCGGGCTGTCCACTCCAGAGGGGATATTTCTCTTTTCACAGGGGGCGCAGCGAGATCATGCAAAGCGGACGAACTGCTGATCTCAGCCGAAGAACTTTCTTGGCGGAAGCTGATTTCGGCTTGCCGATGGCGATGAATAATACGATTCGATTGCCTCTGCATTGTCTGAGATCGTGGCTGTTGGTTTCGACATCGCGCCTATCGGAAGCGGCGAAGTTCTGTAATTGGAACGGAGCCGTCGGGTCGCGGCGCCACTTTCCAGGAGAGTCGATCTCCGCTCAATTCGTAGGGGCGAACCTGGGCAGT
>DATAQX010000603.1:0-6960 GCA_036264455.1 Silvibacterium sp.
TTGGTGACGATCCAGTTCGCTACGTTGAGAGCCGCCGTCAGATACTTGCTCTGCCCGGTCCGCCGGTAGAGTTGCGCCAGCGCCATCCCTGCCCACGCCTGATCGCCAACCGCGCTCGTGTAAAAGAAGAATGGAAATGCCGCAGGCGTAATGAAAGCACCGCTCCCATCCGATGCCGGCACATTAACGAAATATGCCTGTGCGAACCTGCCGTCGTTAAACGGGAAATTGTTCGCCTGGGCATAAATCAGTCCGTTACCCAGCACCTCCGCCCGTTCCACATCTCCATGCAGCAGATAAGCATGGATCGAAACCGCATTGTCATATGTAAACGACGTCGATTCCAGTCCCCCATCGGAATAGCTCTGCGTCAACCGTACGGTATTGCCAGTCGCATACGCATCCATCATCATTTCCTGAAACGCGATTGCTTTGTTGATCGAGCTGAGATAGCTCTCCGCCTCGGCAACTGGTGAGGCACTGCCGAAGCCGCCGCTCCCAGCCGCGTAAGCCGGCTTCGCAAAGGCCAGCGGAGCCAGCCCCGCTGTCGCCACCGCTCCAATGCCAACACCAAAAAGATCCCGTCGTGAAAGACTGCCCTTGTTCATGTTCTTCATCTGCCTCCTGAATTTATGGGCTCACGCCCGGCAGGGAGTCTACTCGTGCCGAGACTAGGCAGGCAAGAAGAACGAGCAGCCGATAGGCAAGTTTCCGGGACAGATGGACATCAAGAAGTCTGTACGACTGCTATGCTCAGTTGCGAGCCATAATATTTCCAGACCCTAGACGATTGACCGGCATCTTGAACGTGGAGGTTCCTGTTTCATGCGAGCTGATATTGTTCCAGGCGCCCTCTTCCCCGACTACGAACTTACCGACCACACCGCAACACGCCGCAAGCTCTCCGAGCTGCAAGGCCAGCATCCGATGGTCCTGGTGCTTAGCCGAGGTGGCTTCTGCCCCAAGGATCGTCGTCAGGCCGAAGGACTCGTACAGCTCCATCGTGAACTCGAGGTTTCCTACTGCCGGCTTGTCACTATCAGTACCGACAACATTACCCTTACCAACGAATACCGCACGGGTGTGGGCGCCCATTGGCCGTTCCTGTCTGATGCCGGGCGCGTCGTGCAAAAGGATCTTGATATTGCCGAGTACACCGATCCAAAGAACAATCCGATGATCCCGCATGTCATCGTGCTTGAGCCCGGCCTCGTCGTCTACAAGATCTACAACGGCTATTGGTTCCTCGGCCGCCCCACTCTGGAAGAGCTTCACCAGGACCTCCGTGCAGTCACGATGAAGTGCCGTCCGGACTGGGACATCACCACTCCGGACCTCAAGACCGCGTGGAAAGAAGGTCGCAAAGACCTGTTCTATCCCTACGGCAAGACATACGCCCAAACGCTGGGTGAACAAGACTGACATCATCGAAAAATAAAAAACGGCACCCTCACACGAGGATGCCGTTCTCTGACTTACTTCTGATTACTTATTGAACGTGAAAGCCGCCTGTCAGCGGCGTCTCCGCCGACGAAGGACCCGCAAGGACCTTGTAATCCCCGGGGAGCAAATCCCATCCGTTCTTCTGCTCGTTGAAGACCGACAGATACGTCGGATCGATCTTCAGCGTGACCGTCTTCGATTCGCCCGGCGCGAGCGCTACGCGATCGAAGGCAACCAGCCGTTTATAGGATTCGCCTGCTGCCGCAGGCAGTGTGGCATAAATCTGGGCAATCTCTACGCCCGGACGGCTGCCCGTATTCTTCACATTGAAGGTGACCTCGTGGCCCTGGTTATCGACGTTGAGCCCCGAGTATTCATAGGTTGTGTAGGACAGCCCATAACCAAAGGGGAACAACGGCTGAATATTCTTCGACTCGAACCACTTGTATCCGACTTTTGCGCCTTGAACGTTGTAATCGACGTCGAAAGGCGGCAGCCGCATTTCGTTGTGCATGATTCGCTGGCCACGCATGACCGTAGGCACGTGGATCTGCACTGGTTTGAGGTCAATGCCCGGCACCTCCGGAAATGCCAGCTGCGAATCGCTCTTGGCAAATGTGACCGGCAGCTTGGCCGAAGGATTTACGTCGCCAAATAGCAGGTTGGCAATGGCCTGGCCGCCCCCAATGCCGGGATACCAGGCCTCCACAATCCCCTCGACCTGATCGGCCCAAGGCATCGTCACCGGGCCGCCGGTCTCGAGCACCACAATGGTGTGTGAGTTCGCCGCCGCCACTGCGCTTACCAACGCGTCCTGGTTGTCGGGGAGCGAGAGCGTTCGGGCATCGTGGCTTTCATACATCGGCTGGTTCACGAAGACAATCGCTACATCAGAGGACTTGGCCAGCGCAGCGGCCGAGGCATTGTCGGTCCCGGGATTGAACTCGATCCTCGCATTGGGTGCGTGCTGTCGAACGTACTTCATCGGCGACGATGGGAAGTACACAGTTTCGCCCCAGTGCGCTCCGCCGGGATGCGGATCGGCTGCATTGCCGCCCGGCGGGTCGACCTGCGCCGAGCCTCCGCCGGAGAGCACGCCCACGTCGGCATGCGAGCCGATGATGGCGATCGAGCCTGGCGACTTAAGCGGCAGCAGGTTGCCGGAGTTCTTCAGCAGTACGATGCTCTCTTCAGCAATGTGCTGCGCGTCTTCGAGGCCCTTGAATGGATCGACCACCGAGCGCGGCATGGGCGGATTGTCGATCACCCCGGCAGCAAACATGCTGCGCAGAATGCGATGATCCATATCCTCGACGCGCGAGAGCGGAACCTGGCCCTTCTGCACCGCATCTTTCAGTGCCTGGCCAAAGTAGATGTCTTCGGGCATCTCCTGGTCCAGGCCCGCGAGTGCGGCCTTCACGGTGCTGTGTGTGCCGCCCCAGTCGGAGAGCACCCAGCCCTTGTAGCCAAAATCCTTCTTGAGAACCTGGTTGAGCAGCCAGTCATTCTCGCAGGAGTAGTCGCTATTGATGCGGTTGTAGGCGCACATCACACCCGAAGGCTGGGCGATGCCGATGGCAATCTGGAAGGCGAGTAGATCGCTCTCCCGCGCGGCTTTGTGACCGATATTGGCGCTGAGAATGTCGCGCCCCGTTTCCTGATCGTTAAAGGCGTAATGCTTGATATCGCCCATCACCTGCTGCGCCTGGAGGCCTTTCATCAGGTTGCCGGTCATGGTTCCCGCGAGCACCGGATCTTCGCCCGCATATTCAAAGTTGCGGCCGTTGCGCGGCTCACGCGTAATGTCCACGCCGCCGCCGATGGACATGTTGTAGCCCTGCGCGCGCAGTTCCCGTCCGATCACCGCGCCATAAAGTTGCGCACCCTCCGGGTCCCAGCTCGATGCGGCGCCCAGCGTCGAGGGCAACAGCGTGGCGTAGCGGCTTTGCGGAGCGGCCATGCGCACTCCAACGGCGGAGTCGGCCATATTGATGTCGGGAATGCCCAGGCGATCGATACCCGGAACAAAGCTGGCGCCCAGATTGGAACGGGTGGGGATGGGGTCGCCTTCGCGAAGCGCTCCCCATCCCGTGCCGTGAACAAGCTGGATCTTCTCGTCGAGGGTCATCTCCTTAATGACAAGGTCGGCACGTTCGTCTGGCGAGAGAGATTTGTCATCCCAAGGGTGATGCTGCCGTGCCGGATGGCTGGGTTGCTGAGCGTGAAGCCTCTGAATTGGCGCCAACAGGGGTGCTGCGAAAAAGAAAGCGACGAGCAAAGGTTCGCTGAACCTCGAAAACTTCATGATTCTCCTCGTATGTAACGCGGAAAGCAACCGCGCAGGATCTTCCTTCTGTCACTTTACAGAAAGCTCGGCAATCGTAAATCCGACAAAAGACGGTCGTCAAGGTCAAACGTTTTAGTAGAGGGCGGTGTTGGACATGCTTCCCGGCCCGGCATGGGAGGGTAAGATAGCGATAATGCTCCATTGTCTTTCGAAAACCAGGCTTGTGGTGGTGGGGATGCTGATGTGCATGGCTACGTTCGCGCACGCCGAAAAGCTACGCTCTCCATGGGATGGGATGAAGATCACGCCAACCGACACGCCATACGAATGCCGCACCGCTCCTGAATTTGCAAACACTCTATCTGTCGACAGCTATTACATGGACAAGCACGCTTCCGTCATCGATCCACAGAAGCTCGCAGCATTCAACGCCGCCTCGGAAGGCCCCACGCACCTGGGACAGTACTCCACCGGCGCTGCCGACGCATGGCTCAGCACCGGCAGTCGGGCCGCCGCTGCCTGCGTTTACTCGCTGCTCGACGCCGCAGCAAAGGCCGATGCCTGGGATGGCAAGATGCCGGGCTTCCAGGGTGTCTATCTGCAGAACTGGCTGCTGAGCGGGGCTGCGATGGCCTATCTCAAGGTCCGCAACAGTGAGCAAGGCACTCCGGACCAGGACGCCGATATCCAGAAGTGGTTTCGCAAGCTGGCTGCGCGCGTCCGGGAATACTTCGACATGCAGCGTACCCGGCCCGGCAGCGATGCCTGGAACAATCACATGTACTGGGCCGGACTCGCAGTCGCGACACAAGGCATCGCCGACGATGAGCGGGATGCTTTCAGCTGGGGCCTCGCCACATATCGCATGGGCGTGGACGCGATTCAGCCCGATGGATCACTCACGGCGGAGATGAATCGCGCCGGGATGGCCGAGCATTATCAGTTATATGCGCTCGGTCCGCTTATCCTGCTGGCCGAGTTAGGCGCGGCAAACGGGCTCGATCTATATGCGATGGACGATGGCGCCATCCACCGGCTCGTGAAGTTCTCCGTTGCCGGCCGCGAAGATCCGTCGATCATCGAAAAGCGCACTGGCGTACCCCAGAACCTGCCCGAGCAAATTGGTGGCCTGGAGATCGGCTGGGCTCTCCCCTATGCCCAGCGATTTCCCAGTCCCGAGCTTTCTGCGTTCATCGCCAAGGCGGCATGGATGAACTTCTGGCAATGGGGCGACGCGCCGCCGGAAGCTATGGTTCAGACAATTTCGACTCCAGCGCAGCAGCCTTCCGCTCGCTGAATCCTGGCCTCGATTATCGGCCCAGATCACGAGGGCTTTACTTCTTCAGCGCATTCTTTACGCTATCCGGGCGAAACATCCGCTCTGCCGCTCCCGTAACCGTCCGGCGCGGCACAAAACGTTGCATAAAAACCTGAATCCGCCCTCCAGCATAGGGGATCACCCACGGTTTGCCCTTAACCATGCCTTCGAGCCCGAGACGTGCGACCTCCTGTGCTGATTGGTGCTTGCGGCTCTCGCCGATGCGCACTCCCGCGACCTCTCCGAATTCTGACTCGGTCGGACCGGGGCACAGCGCGCTTACCCGGATACCGAACCGCGCTGTCTCTTCCGCCAACGCCTCGGCCAGCATCCGATCGAAGGCCTTGGTCGCGGCATAAGTGGCCATGTACGCCACTGGCTGATAAGCCGCTGTCGAGGCCACGATCATGATGTAGCCCCTCCGGCGCTGAATCATGCGCGGCACAAACAGCCGCGTCAGGTGGACCACAGCCGCGCAGTTCACATCGACCATTGTCCGCTGCCAGGCCAGGTCGCCGGTCACGAATTCGCCATAGTAGCCAAACCCCGCATTATTGATGAGGACATCGACCGCCGTCCCGCGCTCCTCTGTGGCGTCGAAGAGAAGCTGCGGCGCATCCGGATCCGCAAGGTCGGACGGGATCACCTGTGTCTGAATTTTGTATTCGCTCCCAAGACGCTCTGCCAGCGCTTGTAGCCGCTCAACACGGCGCGCCGTGAGGATCAGATTCGTCCCCGCTGCCGCCAGTTCGACGGCCAGCGCCTCGCCGATACCGGCGCTCGCACCCGTCACTAGCGCCCATTTGCCCTGGAAAGCCTTTCTAAGAATCTCGGAACCCGGCATGGAATGCTGTCTCCTTCTCAGATGGTGTCTCGGCACGAATGTACGTGCCGGCTGTGATAAGAACCTGAAAGCGACCGCTAGACTGCTATCGTGCGGAATCCAAGCTGCTCGGCAGCCTCAAGAAGCCGCTTGTCTCCTGCGATAAACGGTCGTCCCGCTGGCTTCTGCATCACCCACGTATACGCCGCCGCGAGTTGGAGAGCATCTCCCGCACGAAGTGCAAAGCGCTCTGGCAACTCCTCGGCAAAGTCGCGTAAGGATTCGCTCGGATCAATCTCTTTCCAAAGCGCTTTCAACTCGCGGAGCCGATCAACTGCGTCGGCAAGCCGCAGTTGATCCAGTTCCTGCATTCGAACTAACCGCGCCAGTGTGCTTCGAGCTTCTACGGAAGTCGCCCACCAGGTCACGATCTCGTGGCGATCGGCCAGTTCTTCCACGCTCGTTTGGGAGGGTTGATAAGTACACAAGAAGATCAGTGCGCTCGTGTCCCAGAATGCCCGCTCTTTCAATAGCCTTCTTCTCTCTCTTCAAGGATGGCCCGCATCAATGCCTCTCGTGATACCTTCGGCCGCGGTTTCGCCAGGAATTCCTTCAGCCATTTCTCTCTATCCTTCGGAGGGTTCTTCGGCGACCTTAAAATCCCCGTCGCGATCAGAATCCGCTCCTGCTCCTCGATGCTCTCCGGCACATAAGGAATGATGCGCGCCACAGGCAAATTCCGGTCGCGGACGATGATCTCCTCGCCCTTCCGGACCTCGCGCAGGTGCGCGCTCAGGTGATTCTTCAACTCGCCAATCTGGACGGATTTCATGGCTATATTCTAGCAGACTTGGCTAAGTTACAACGACTTGTCCAAATAGCGCCGATCCGGCCTAATCATACACCGATGCTGCAGCCTGGAACTCTTCGCCTACCCAATCAGTAAAAGCATCGGTCGACTGGTTGCGCCCGAGAAAGTGCAGCACGATCTGCTTCCCAGGGATCGACCCGCCTGGTTCGAGCACCGTGCGGCGATATTTCATCGAAGTCGGATCGTCGAGCGGATTGATGTGCGAAAACTGGCTGTAG
>DATAQX010000326.1:0-2713 GCA_036264455.1 Silvibacterium sp.
ACTAGCCACCGCGGGCGCAGACAGATCTTCGTTGTTGATTGCACTCGGCGGAGGAATTGTCGGCGACGTGGGCGGCTTTCTCGCTGCCATCTATATGCGCGGGATCGACTACATTCAGATGCCCACCACCCTGCTGGCCCAGGTCGACTCCTCTGTCGGAGGCAAGACCGGCGTCAATCTCGCAGCGGGCAAAAACCTTATCGGCAGCTTCCATCACCCGCGCGCGGTGTTTGCCGATGTTGGCGTGCTTGCAACTCTTTCCGCACGCGAGCTCCGCGCCGGACTCTTCGAGAGTATCAAGGCAGGAATCATCCGCGACCCGAGCCTCTTTCGCTTTCTTGAACGCAATCAGGGGCCGATCCTGGACTGTGATCCCACTGCTCTCAAACGCGTCATCAGCGCCTCCGTTCGCATGAAGGCCGAGGTTGTGGGGATCGACGAACGTGAATCGGGGCTGCGCATGATTCTTAATTTTGGTCACACCATTGGCCATGCGATCGAAGCAGCGACAGGCTATAAAAAGCTGCTGCACGGCGAAGCTATCGCCTGGGGCATGCTCGCGGCTCTCCATATCAGCCGCATGCGTGCCATGCTCCCGGAAAAAGATGCGATGCGCATTGAAAAGACCATCCGCGACTACGGCCCGCTGCCTGGCTTTCGGACGCGCATTCCGGAGCTGCTCGATGCGGCTGGACGCGACAAGAAGAATAAGGCGGGAATGCGGCGCTTTGTCCTCTGCCCGGGTATTGGCAATGCCGTCGTCGTTGAAAATGTAACCGATACGGAGATGATCTCCGCGATTGAAAAGATCCTCGACGAGGCAGCCCGGTGAATGCTCCGCTGAACACCACTCCAACTGCTTCCGGAGCACGTCCTGCAGGCGCATCCGATGAACAAAGCTCGTCCGTCGCCATCCAGCAAATGTTTGACAGCATTGCGCCACGCTACGACCTGCTGAATCATGTACTGTCCTTCAACGTAGACCGGCTGTGGTGGTGGCGCACAGCACGCCGTTTTCGCAGGATCCTAGCGCGGCCACAATCGACGATCCTCGATATCTGCTGCGGGACCGGCGACATGACTCTGGCATTGCTCAAACACCGTGCTTTAAATGCGCGGCCGGTTCTTGCTGCCGATTTTTCGCATGCCATGCTTGAGCGCGGTGCCTATAAATTTCAAAGTCGCAACGTTGTGGCAATCGAAGCAGATGCGCTCCATCTTCCACTGGCTACGGACTCACTCGACCTCATCACGAGTGCCTTTGGATTCCGCAACCTCGCCAATTACGAAGCCGGTCTGCGCGAATTCCATCGTGCGCTCCGCTCGGGAGGCGAACTCGGCATTCTGGACTTCAGCGAACCCGGCGGCCTGGTCGGCAAAATCTATGACTTCTATTTCAGCCGTGTGCTTCCCGCCATCGGCTCCCGTCTTTCGGGTATTGGCTGCGCATATGCTTACCTGCCATCCTCGGTAAAGCGCTTTCCACCGCCTTCTCAGGTGATTGACCTCATGCACAATGCCGGCTTCACACAGGTATCCTGGACCTCTTACAGCCTAGGCATAGCCGGCCTGTATCGCGCCGTCAAACCCTAGCCCTCGTGCGCCGCCGAGTGTAGGCTGAAGATTGCCATGAGCCAGGTTGCAACCCAAAAAACGGTCCCCAGCGCCGGCTCAGAAAAGCGCTCCGCCGCGCTTCTCTCGGTTGCTGCAGCATGCGGCATCACCGCACTCAAGCTGGTGGTCGGCCTCATAACCGGCTCACTCGGCATGCTTTCCGATGCCGCTCATTCAGGAGTGGATCTGATCGGGGCTGGCATCACGCTGGTTTCCGTCCGCGTCTCCGACAAACCTGCCGATGAAGATCACCCTTACGGACACGGCAAGGTCGAAAATCTTTCCGGCTTTGTAGAAACCTTTCTCATGGTGGCGTCGAGCGTCTGGATCACCGCGGAAGCCATCATTCGCATCTTTATTCATCCGGTTGCCATCCGCCACTCTATCTGGCCATTCCTTGTTCTATCGCTATCTATTGCGGTCGATTATGGCCGCTCGCGCCAATTGAAAGCTGTCGCCGACCGCCACCACAGCGATGCACTCGCCGCCAATGCTCTGCACTTTGCCTCTGATATCTGGTCGAGCGTCGCCGTCTTTATCGGCCTCGGAGCGTCCTGGATTGGCGACTCAGCCCTGGGCGCGAAACTAGGAATCGAATGGCTACGCTTTGCCGATCCGATTGCGGCCATCGTCGTTTCCTTTCTCATCCTGCATTTCGCCTGGCGGCTGGCCTGGCGAACCATTGAGGCGCTCACCGACTCCGTCCCGCGTGAGACCCGCAGCCTTGTTCTTCAGGAGCTGGAACGCATCGACGGAGTTCTCTCTATCGACCAGGCGCGTATGCGCCGCGCCGGAGGCGAGTATTTCGCCGACTTCACCCTCTCGCTCTCACGCCAGCTCACCTTCCAGCGCACGGAAGAGCTGGTGCAAGAGGCGACGGCCGCCGTCCGTCGCGTTCTTCCCGGCGCCGATGTAGTCATTCACACCGTTCCGCGCTCGACGGTCGCGGAGAGTATTTTCGACAAGGTGCGGGCCGTCGCCTCGCGCAACAACGTTGTACTGCATGACGTCAGCATTCAGTCGTTTGGTGGAAAGTTGCGCGTCGAGCAACACATTGAAGTCAAGGAAACCATGCCGCTACGCCAGGCGCATGACTTCG
>DATAQX010000002.1:0-2084 GCA_036264455.1 Silvibacterium sp.
TGAAAAAGGACGCCGCAGGGGCGTCCTTCTTGGGTAACTGTTTGGAGTCGCGGTAAGTTCAGCCTTCGCGCAGCATGCTAGGCTCTTCGGGCGAGCGCAGGCGAACCAGCCGGTCGATAGTATAAGGCGAACGCTGTTGTGCGGTGTGATAGTGCCTGACCTGCAATTCACCCAGCAGTCCGATGGCCAGCATCTGGATACCAGCCAGGATCAGGACGCCGGCAACCACGAAGAGCGGCCCATGCTGGTCCATCACATGCTGATGGGTCAGCACCTTCAACGCGGCAAGAAATACGGAGATCGAGCCGCCGAAGAAAATGCTGAGCGCGCCGAAGGTGCCGAAGAAATGCAGGGGCCGCGACATGTACTTCAGGAGGAAACGGATCGTCAGCAGATCGAAGAAGACGCGGAAGGTACGGGAGATGCCGTAATGGCTCTTGCCGCGCTCACGATTCACGTTTTTGATCGGAATTTCACAGATGCTCGCGCCGTACCACGAAGCCAGCGCTGGAATAAAGCGGTGCATCTCGCCATAGAGCGGGATGTTGTGGATCACCTCACGCCGATACGCCTTGAAAGTCGTACCGAAGTCGTGAATATCCACACCGCTCAGTTTGGCCATCAGCCAGTTCGCACAGCGGGAGGGAATGCGCCGCATCACGAAGTTGTCGATGCGCTCCTTGCGCCAGCCGCTCACCACGTCGTAGCCCTCTTCGAGCTTGGCCAGAAAGTTGGGAATCTCCTCCGGATCGTGCTGCAGATCGCCATCCATGGCCAGGATGAAATCGCCCTGCGCGTGATCGAAGCCCGCGGCCAGCGCGGAGGTCTGCCCGAAGTTGCGGCGCAGCTTCACCACCAGCACGCGGCTGTCTACCGCGGCAATCTCCTCCAGCAGCTTGTAGCTGCGGTCACTCGATCCGTCGTCCACCAACACCAGCTCAAAGCTGTCGCCGACCGTCTCCATCACCGCCTTCAGTCGGTCGTAGAGAGCGGTAACATTCTCTTCCTCATTGTGAAATGGGACGACGATCGAGTACTTGGGCATAGTGCTTTTATTATATAGAAGGAACGGCCACGAAATACCTGGGGATTTGGAGTTCCATTCTGTGTAAATAGAAGACTTATCGTGCCTTGCTGGGTTCCTTCGTCCCGTATTGCTTCTTTGCCTTTTTCGAGTCCTCCCTCAACACCTCCTCGGATAGCTTGGCCGGCTTGATCCGCTTGGGCATGCCCGCCGCCCTCATCGCTTTCCCTATGCGAGCACCTCGCGTAGTGCGAATACGGCACTCTCGCACGCGGCGCGGTCCACGTCGCGGTGTGTCACGAAACGCACCTCGTCTGCGCCCGCCGTGCCGCACAGTACGCCCCGCGCCTTCAGTCCAGCGACGATCTCCGCCGCCGTCTTGCCCCCGGGTCGGAAGATCACGATGTTCGTCTGTACCGTCTCCAGATCGATCAGGCAGCCGCCCATCCCGGCAATCTGCTCGGCCATCCACCGCGCGTTGGCGTGATCTTCGTGCAATCGCGCCGGCATCTCTTCGAGCGCAATCAGGCCCGCCGCAGCCAGCACACCCGCCTGCCGCATGCCCCCACCCAGCATCTTGCGGATCGAACGGCCTCGCTCCATCAGCACGCGCGAGCCGACAAGCAGCGAGCCCACCGGCGCACATAGCCCCTTGCTCAGGCAGAACATCACCGTGGCAAAACCGCGCGTCAACGCAGACACCGGCATTCCGAGCGCCGCGGCCGCGTTAAAGACCCGCGCTCCATCCAGGTGGACCGGCAGCCCGCGCTCTTTGGCGCCGACCCACACCTCTTCCAGCACCGCAAGCGCCGTCACGGTGCCGCCCGCCATGTTGTGTGTGTTCTCCAGTGCGATCATCCCGGTCTGCGCGCGGTAGTAAATCGGCGCGGCAATCGCCGCAGCAATGCGCTCCCAGCAGAGCACGCCGCGCTCGCCTTCCACTTGCCGCAACTGGCAGCCGCTGAAAGCGGAGACCATCGCCATCTCCCAGTCCACCATGTGCGCACGCCGCTCGCAGATCACCTCCTGGCCATGCTCTGTGTGCAGCCGCACGGCAATC
>DATAQX010000013.1:0-2979 GCA_036264455.1 Silvibacterium sp.
TCGTTGACGCCAGCCCCAAATTCACGTATTCTAAACTGGTTGCGCAGTCTGCGTGTGCCCGTCTGTCTGACTGGGTTGAGAACGCGGAAAACCTAACAGTTTGAGCCTGCGCCAGCCTCACGCGAACAGACATAGTCGAACCGCGGAGAAATTTTCAACCGCGGAGACGCTTTGCGTGAGCATTTGCGTGTTTACGCGAGCAATGCTCAGGAGAACAGGAAAGCGATGTCTACATATATTCCGAGCGCGCACGAGATTGACCGCAAGTGGTTCCTGGTGGACGCCAGTGGCAAGACACTGGGCCGCCTGGCTACCGAAGTGGCAAGCGTGCTGTCCGGCAAGAGGAATCCCAAGTACGTGCCCTTTATGGACATGGGCGACCACGTTGTCGTCGTAAATGCCGAGAAGGTGCGCCTGACCGGGCTGAAGGATAGCCAGAAGGTTTATCGCCGCTACACCGGATTTCCGGGCGGCCTGCGGGAAGAGTCGTTCGTGCGACTGCTCGCGCGGAAGCCGGAAAAGATCGTCGAGGAAGCTGTCAAGGGCATGCTTCCAAAGACCAAGCTGGGCCGCAAGATGGTTTCGAAGCTGCAGGTGTACCGCGGCGACAAGCATCCTCATGCCGCACAGAATCCGCAGCCGCTGGAAATTAACGCATAACACCGAGAGAGAGACCAGGACAGAGAATGGCAGATTTGGTTCAGTATTACGGAACGGGACGGCGCAAGTCGGCGATCGCTCGCGTGTTTTTGCGCCCGGGCAGCGGCAATTTCAAGGTAAACGAGAAGGCTCTTGAGGCTTACTTCGTGACCGAGCAGCAGCGGGTTTCGGCGGTTCGTCCGCTGGTGCTCACCGAACTGACGGCGACCTTCGATGTGGTCACTACGGTCAAGGGCGGCGGTGTAAGCGCTCAGGCTGACGCGGTGAAGATGGGCATCTCCCGCGCGCTGATCGAGTTCAACGCCGAGCTGCGCAAGACGCTGAAGACCGAAGGGCTGCTCTCTCGCGACGCTCGCGCGAAGGAGCGCAAGAAGTACGGGCAGAAGGGCGCCCGCAAGCGGTTCCAGTTCAGCAAGCGCTAAGAGTTTGGTCTCCCACATCTCAAAAGCAGGATGTGGGGCACCCGGTTTTTGGTTTACGTAGTTAAATTTTCCCAAGAGGGAATCAATCCCGGCACTCAAACCGCCGGGATGCAATCCACAGAGGAGGCTGTTTGGCCACGATCACTATGAAGGAGCTGCTCGAAGCGGGTGTTCACTTCGGGCATCAGACGAAGCGCTGGGATCCGCGGATGAAGGAGTATATCTTCGGCGAGCGCAACGGCATTTACATCATCGACCTGCAAAAGACCCTGAAGATGTTCAAGGAAGCCAGCAAGTACGTCACTGACCTGACGGCTGCAGGCAAGGTCATTCTGTTTGTCGGCACCAAGCGCCAGGCGCAGGATGCCATCGCCGAAGAGGCGACCCGCTGCGGCATGTTCTATGTGAACCAGCGCTGGCTGGGCGGGCTGCTGACCAACTGGGTTACTGTGCAGAAGTCGGTGAAGCGCCTTCAGGAACTCGACGAGATGGCTACAGACGGCCGTTATGAGCTGCTTACCAAGAAAGAAGTTATCAAGCTGGAGCGGGAGCGCAAACACCTGCAGGCCAACCTGGCTGGCATTAAGAACATGCGCCGTCTGCCTGACGCCTTGTTCATCGTGGATTCGAACAATGAAGCCATTGCCGTGAAGGAAGCCCGCAAACTGGGTATTCCGGTGGTTGCGGTGGTCGACACGAACTGCGATCCCACGGTCGTGGACATGGTGATTCCGGGCAACGATGACGCTCTGCGCGCCATCCGTTTGTTCACCTCGAAGATCTCGGATTCGGTGATCGAGGGCGTACAGATGGCCGGCGACAAGCAGCATGCCGAAATTGCCGGCGTGACGACCGATGCCCATGTCGATCTCAACGCCGCGGCCGCCGAAGGCGAAGGTAGCGTGGCGGCAGGCGCACTGGACGATGCGGCTGTCGATGCCGAGGTAGTCGATCTGGAAGCGGCGCTGGGCGGCGGCATTCGGAAGGCTCCGGCAGTTGTCGCAGCGCTTGAAGAGGCAAAGGCGGCTGAAAGCAGCTATTAGACTTTGCGCGGTTGAAGAACCGCCGGGAAGTTGAGGAAGCGTGGCTGCGTTTGAGAAACAGCCACGCTTTCTTTGTCTTGACTGACCGTCCAGGTGTACGCGCTTCGCGCCAGCTATCCGTGGGTACGTTCTCAAACAGATACATGTGGATTTCGAGTAATCGCATTCACGGGGTATTTACAGGTTGTGAAGCCGCGTTTGTGGGATTCTAAAAAGAGAAGGAACAGGTAGAGGAAATGTCAACAGTGACTGAGAAGATCGATGCAAAGCAGGTGAAGCAGCTTCGGGACAGCTCGGGTGCGCCCATGGGCGATTGTCTGAAGGCCTTGCAGGAGGCGAAGGGCAATATGGAAGAGGCGTTCGTCATCCTGCGCAAGCGGGGCATGGCGTCGGCTGCAAAGAAGGCTTCGCGCACCACAAATGAGGGTGCAGTGGGCACCTACATTCATGCGGGCGGCAAGATCGGAGTGCTGCTGGAAGTGAATTGCGAGAGCGACTTCGTGGCGCGCACGCCGGACTTTCAGGAGCTGCTGAAGGACATCGCGATGCATATCGCGGCAACCGATCCGCGCTACATCCGCAAGGAAGATGTGACAGCCGAGGACCTGGAGCGCGAGAAGGATATCTATCGTGCGCAGGCAGCTGCGACTGGCAAGCCGGCTCCGGTGATCGAGAAGATCGTTGAGGGCAAGATGAGCAAATTCTACGAAGAGGTATGCCTGCTCGAACAGCCGTTCATCAAGGAGCAGACGCTGGCTATCAAGGACCTGATTGCAACCAAGGTCGGCAAGCTTGGTGAAAACATCACCGTTCGCCGTTTCGCGCGCTTCAAGGTCGGTGATCCTAACTGGACC
>DATAQX010000014.1:0-4732 GCA_036264455.1 Silvibacterium sp.
GCTGGTTACGCCTGAGAGGCTTTCAGCACATCTGGCGGGAAGGTGATGCCCAATCTCGTTGCAGCCTGTTGATTGAGCATCAGCTTCTGTTCAGCAACTTCCTGGAAAGGAATGCTAGCCGGATCTTCTCCGTGCAGCACGCGAGCAGCCAGCAAGCCACCAGCTTCTCCAGCCGGATACCAGCCAAGACCGACGCACGCCAGGGCCCCACGGCTTGTGAACTCCGGGTCATTGATGACAAGAGGAAGTTTGGCGTCGGTGGTGGCCTTCGCGATCGCGTCGAAACTCTGCAGTGCGGTGTTGTCGCCCGTGACCCACATCGCCTGGACGTTGCGATAACAGGCCACCTGTGCCGCTTGAAAGACTTCGCTGGTATTCGTGACCGACACTTCCTGAAGGGAGATGCCGTGCTTGCGGAAGATGTCGCGGCCCACGCTGATGACTTTAACGGAGTTCGCTTCGGAACTGTTGTAAACGGTGCCCACCGCCTTCACGTTCGGCACGAGCTTCTGGATCAGCTCGACGGTTGCTTGCACTGGCGGAAAGGAGCCTACTCCGGTGACATTCGGCAGATGATCGCTCGCAGATTTGCCCGCACCAGCAGCAACAGGATCATAGCAATACGTGAAAACGACATGCGTATTACGTGCAGCACCGCAGGCCCCGCTCAGGCAGGGGGTCGTGAGAGTGATGATCAGGTCGACATTCTGGCTCACAAAATTCTGCACGAGCAAGTGGATATTCGAGATTTCGCCCTGCGCATGGGAACTGATGACATCCAGGTTGCGGTCCTTCGTAAAACCCTTTTGGGCGAGACCGTCGAAGAGTCCTTTCATGCAGAGTTCGGCGCCTGCTTCCGGCGCAAAGTAGAGGAGACCCACGCGGGATCCGCCCGAACCTCGGTGAGAACGGCGGCAGCCTGCAACGGCGAGAGCTGCGCCCGCGGATTGGATGAGCATCTGGCGGCGGTTAAGGAGGGAAACGGTCATTCGAGAATCCTCTGTGAAACGGTTAGACATAACTCGCTGCGAGCATCTCAGCGACGTCGCTATCGAGTTGCTCGCGGCGTCGGACATCTTCGAAGCGGCGGAACAGGTCTTCGGGACGCACTCGGGCTCGCGCGCTACCTGTTAGGTCATGTAGGATCCGCCCCTTGTGCATCATCAGAATGCGCTCGCCGAGATTGACCGCCTGGTGCATGGAATGGGTCACCATAAGGGTCGTAAGTTTGTCACGCTCGATAATGTCGTGGGTGAGCCGAATCACCTGATCGGCAGTTTTGGGATCCAGGGCGGCGGTATGCTCATCGAGAAGCAACAACTCAGGCTTGAGCCAGGACGCCATGAGTAGTGTGAGCGCCTGTCGCTGGCCGCCGGAGAGGCTGCCGATTGGATTGTGCAGGCGGTCTTCGAGGCCCATGTTAAGCGGGCGTATGCGATCGCGTAGTTCGCCGATGGAGCGACGATTCACAGCCAGACCCAGCCCACGCCGGCGACCCCTCCGCGAAGCTAGCACCAGGTTTTCGGCGATTGACATTGTGGGCGCGGTGCCGCGGAAAGGGTCCTGAAAGACGCGCGCAATCAGGCGCGCGCGTCGATGCTCTGGCCACCGTGTGATCTCGTGTCCAGCGACGGAGATCTTCCCAGAGTCGACCATGAAGTTACCAGCGATGGCACTGAGCAAAGTGGATTTGCCGGAACCGTTTGTGCCGAGCACGATCAGGAATGAGCTCGCAGGGACGGTCAAGGAGATGTCGCGGAGTGCGCGTACCTCATTTTGCGTGCCCGGGTTGAACGTCTTTGATATGTGATCAATCTGCAGCATGTGCGTCGGCCGTTCCGATGAGGGAAGACCGGCGAAACTTGATGCGCCGGGCAAGGTTGGGCATAACGAGCGCGGCGAAGACGAATACCGCGGTGATGAGCTTGAGGTCGTTGGGATTCAGGCCCCAGCGCAGGGCAATCGCTACAAGGAGCCGGAATAGCACCGAGCCCATCACGGTTCCGGTAATGAGCAACCCGACGGCACGTGTGCCCACAAGCGACTCTCCAATGATGACGCTGGCGATGCCGAGCACAACCATGCCCACACCCATCTGCACATCGGCGAATCCCTGGTACTGCGCCATGAGCGCGCCACACAGGCCGATGAGGCCGTTGGACAATGCCAGTCCAAAGATCGTGGCGGCATCCACACTCACACCGAGGGCACAGATCATGTTCGGGTTATCGCCGCTGGCGCGCATAGCAGTGCCCAGGTCAGTGCGTAAGAACCAATACAGGATCATGCATATGGTGATGATCAGCAACAGAATCGCCAGGAGTATGGACGCATCGCGCAGGCTTACCGCCCATCCGCCAATGTTGAGGTTGCCCGTCTGGCCGAAGAGGTGGGTTCCGAAACGCTCAGCGTAGGTAGAAAACGTAACGGTTTCGAGCAGCGGAACATTGCTTTTGCCCATGATGTGGAGGTTCACGCTATACAGTCCGGTCATGACCAGGATTCCACTGAGCAGAGCGTTGATCTTGCATTTTGTGGCGAGCAGCCCAGTAATGGCACCGGCGGCGGTTCCGGCGAGAGTCGCGACAGCGGTAGCAAGTGCAGGATTGTGGCCGTTGACCATCATCACGGCGGCCACTGATGCTCCGAGTGTGACGGTGCCTTCTGCAGTCAGATCGGGGATATTGAAGATGCGGTAGCTCACGTACACGCCGAGCGCCAGCAGGGCAAGGATCAATCCCAGAGTCAGAGCGCCAATCAGTAAAGTCATGCAGGTCTCATCCTCGTGAAAAGGTTTTGAGCGGACCTATCCAGCACGCGCCGCGAGCCAAATCGGTTTCGCCTACGCCATCGTAGGGCCGCGAGTCGGCCATCAGATGTAGCAAAGCTTTTGGGTTCGCCGCTGCGATAGTGCTGGAAATCGTTCCTGCAAACGGCAGTTCACCTTCCTGCACAGGACGGTAGCTGAAGACCGCAGCGTGCACGTGAGCATGAATCGTTGAACCGGGCCGGAGGGGGCGGAGGAAGGCGGCGGTTTCGTCGGAGACGTCGCGACCCGCCACACCGACGAGAAGTGCGAGATTCTTCTCGCTGACGCGCTCAGTCGTGAATGAAAGCCAGTCTCGTACGCCGGGTACGGCATGATCCACCGGGCCAAGTGCCGGCGACTTCAGCAGGCTGGTACCGACTATGCACGCGGTTTCTGCGAGAACCACTAATCCAATGGCGGAGGCAGAGGAAAAGTCCAGCAGCGTCGTTAACAGTTCTGAGATTCCTATCTTTTCCGATCGTTCGCTTAGAGCATCGAAGCGCACCATGGTGGAGAAATCGCCGGCGCCGGACAACGCGTAGAGCGTCTCAACCCGCGGAATAAGACTGCCCTCCTGTATGAGGTAATCGGGCGCAGCATCAGGCTCGCCTGTCGGCAGCGCGACGGCGCATCCGCCGGCAGCAAGAAACTCACCGAATCGGTTCTCGCAATCGGCAAACCCCGTTCCAAACGCACCGAGGCCGAGTCCGAAGGTCCCGCGAGGGAACATAATCGAGCGGCAATCGGCAGCGCTGAAGCCCGTAGTCGTAAGCTTGCCAGGGTCCCCGATCAAACTGCAGGAGAGCGGTTGTGCGGCCAATTGCGGATAAATTTGGTATACCGCGGCGCCGCGCATTTCTCGGCGGGCCGTGGGGGAGGGAGCAGTTGGTGCGTCCGCGCCATCAATCAGAATGCTGGTGAGGCCGACGGTATCCAGAATCTGGCGCACGAACTTACTGGGGTGAGTGACAAGCAAGCTACCGTTCACGGACTTGAGCACCTTGTAATGTGTCACAATCACGCCGATTCCCAGTGAACTGATATAGTCCACGCCGGAGCAATTGAGCGCCAGGTGGTGAGAACCTGCGCGCACGGCCTTTTCGATCGTGGTGCTGAGGTGGTCGCCCCAGGTACCGTCGATACGGCCGTTCAGCCGGAGTTCAAGCAATTCGCCACGTGGGTGCTGAGTGATTTCCATCAGTCTCCTTGTCGCCAGATGCCATAGCGGAATTCACCACAATTGCCTTACTTTGCGCTAGCGTGTGTTGCGGCGATTGAACTCACGCCTGTGAGAGTGGCAGGCGCACTGTTCAGGTGGACACCACTTTCATCCACCACCACATTTGCGCTTTCAACTACGTCGTCAGCGATCTTCCATTTTTCGTGAAGCTTTGCCAAAGCTAACTTGTTGACCTTCAGCCGAATGGGTATCACGTTCTCCACCGGAACGCTGGCGGGATCCCGGCCATCGAGTACGTCGGCGGCAAGATTGCCGGCTAACCTGCCAATGGCGTGGTAGTTGGCTCCAAGCTCAAATAGCGGCCCAGAAACACCACTGGTCGGGGCGGATGTGAAGACGGGGATCTGGGCAGTTCTGGCTTTGCTGATGATCAAGTCGAGGCCATTCGACGCGATCAGGTCAGGACTCACCCAAATCGCCTGGACGCCGCGGCCCAGTACCGAGGCGGTCGCCTCCGCGATTGCGGTGGAGTTTTCGGCGTTGGCTTCAACCAGCGTTATACCCATCGCCGCGCAAACCTTGCGCGCCAGCGTGGTGGTCACCACGGAATTGACTTCGGATGGATCCCACACCAGGCCGACACGCCGAAGTGCCGGTTGCATTCGGCGGGCAAGTTCGAAAATTTGTTGGACTGGAGCCAGGTTACCGAGACCTGTCATATACGCTGGATGGTTCAGGTGGTT
>DATAQX010000041.1:0-13331 GCA_036264455.1 Silvibacterium sp.
TCGTCTTCTGGGGACGGCCAGCCAGGCCTCTCAGACAATATCTGAAAGAGCTGGCGGTGCTCGCGCGTCTGGCGCGCACGCCAGAAAAGCCTATGCCCGACAAACGCGCGCAGAAAAAGTCCGCACAGAAAAAGCGCACAAAAGAGGAGTAGCCTCATGGCGGTCGTCGTCGTAGGTGGACATTCACGCAACATCGGCAAGACCTCCGTGGTCGCCAGCCTGATTGCGCGCCTGCCTGAGTTTCACTGGACGGCCTTCAAGATCACGCAGTATGGCCACGGCTTCTGCACAGCCGATGGCGCGCCCTGCGACTGCCAGACCGACGATCACACCATCGCCATCAGCGCAGAGCGCGACCCGAACACGGGCACTGACAGCGCGCGATTTCTCGCCGCAGGCGCGGCAAGGTCCCTCTGGGTGCGAACGCGCCAGGGCATGCTCGCCGAGGCGATGCCGCGAATTCGTAAAGAAATCGCCGCTGCGGAAAACGCCATCCTCGAATCGAACAGCATCCTGCAGTTTCTGCATCCCGACCTGTATCTCACCGTCCTCGATCAGGGCACGGCAGACTTCAAGGATTCCGCCCGCCTCTATCTCGATCGCGCCGACGCCATTCTGCTCCGCGAATCAGGCCTGAAACTCGAGCCGCGCTGGTCAGGCATAGCTGCCCGGCTCCTGGAGGGCAAGCCACGCTTCGTAATCGCCCCTCCGGACTACATGAGCGACGCCCTTGCCGGCTTCGTCCGGACAAAACTCACTTCCCCACAAATTGTTGCCCGCTAAATCTCTCGTGAGTTGCATCGCCGGTGTGATGTGCGTCCGACGCAGGAAGAGTGGGCAAAAGGCTTCGAGAGGATGAACAGCAACGAATCGAAATGCACATACACGAATAAAACGATTACTTCGGAAAAGATAAGCTTCGATATGAGCTGTGCCTCGGAGCGGGGCGGCGTTTTTACCGGCCACTTTGAAATGCTCATCGACGACGACCAGCACACCCACGGCACCACGCACATGAAGGGTGAAATGGGGCCGGGCGGTCAACCCATGGCGATCGACACGACTCTGTCAGCGCACCATCTTGTGGCAGATTGCGGTGACATAAAGCCAGGCGAGCCCAGAACCGTCAAGAACCAGTAGCCGGACTACGACACGGATCGCTACTTCGGTGGCTTCAGCGGCGCAAACGGTTCGCGCTCCATGGCTCCGTTGCGCCGTTTCACCAGGATCTCGACTTTACCTTCTGCCTCTTCAAGCTGCTTCTTGCATTCGGCAGAAAGCCGCATGCCTTCTTCGAAGATGCGGATGGAATCTTCCAGGGGCAGGTCGCCGCGTTCAAGTTGAGCGACGATCGTTTCCAGCTGCTTCAGCGATTCTTCAAACGTTCCCAACAGGGGCTCCTTCAACCTGGGTCTCGCTTGCGGGGGCCATGGTTTCGTCTGGCGACAGCACGCCGGCAATGACGTCGGCGGCCAGCGCATAGCGGCCAAAGGGCGCGCTCACCTGCACGCCTTGAACCATGGAGCGCGCCGCGGCAAGCATCTCCTGCGCAATGCGGACGCCCTCTGCGCGGGCGAGATCGGGTGTCGAGGCCTGCTGCATGCGCAGAAGGATGCTGTCAGGCACGCTGACGCGCAGGTCGTTCTTCATGAACTCGGCATTTCGTAAACTGGTTAACGGCCAGATGCCGGCGATCACAGGGATGCGGAATCCCTCGATGCGCTTGAGAAATATCTCCAGAATGCGCAGATCGAAGACCGGTTGCGTGATGGCATACTCGGCGCCCGCCTCAACCTTGTAGGCGAACCGGCGGATCTCATTGTCGATGTCCGGCACGCCGGGATTCGCGGCGCAGGCGATGGTGAATCCCGTGGACGCCCCGATAGGATTCCCGCCAATGTCGAGCCCGTGATTCAGGCGGCGCACGATGTTGACCAGCCCGATCGCATCCACATCGAAGACAGCTGTAGCGTCCGGATAATTGCCAAGCTTGGGCGGATCGCCAGTGAGGCAGAGAATGTTCTTGAGGCCGATCGACGACGCACCCAGCAGGTCGCTTTGAATACTGAGCACATTGCGGTCGCGACAGGTATAGTGCAGCACCGTCTCGATGCCCGTCTTCTGTTGAATCTGGATGCACAGACTCTGCGCGCTCATGCGCGCCGAGGCGCGTGGAGAGTCCGGCACGTTAATGGCGTGGATGCCCCGTGCGGCCAGCAGAGCGGCGCCTTCGAGTTCCTTATCGCATGCGATGCCGCGCGGAGGCACGATCTCGACCAGGGTGACGAATGTGCCTTCGTGAATCAGGCGTCCGATGCGCGAGCGCTGCTCGATGGGAGCGGGCGGAGTTTCCGTCACGATGGGTTCGCGCGCTGTGACGTGCTGGGCGACCTTCTGCGATTCCACGGCGCGCAGCGCGGACTTCATAGCGCGAATATGGTTCGGTGTAGTGCCGCAACAACCGCCGATGAACAGGGCTCCGGCCTTCAGAAACTTGCGCGCGAAGCTGGCCATGTATTCCGGCGAGCACAGATAAATGTTGCGTCCATCGACGGCGCGCGGCATTCCTGCATTTGGCATGGCGACCAGCGGAAGGCTCGTCGCTGCGGCCAGACGTTCGAGCGCAGTGAGTACCGTCGCGGGTCCGGCGCTGCAGTTGCAGCCGATAGCGTCGACGCCCCACGCAGTCAACCGCGCAGCGGCAACTTCCGGAGAAGAGCCGTCCAGGCAGTTCGCATCTTCGTCCACGGTGATCATGGCGAAGACAGGAAGCTGGGGAGCAACCTCGCGCGCCGCCTTGATGGCCTGCTCAGCTTCATTCAGCGCGACGATCGTTTCAATCACCAGGAGATCGACACCGCCGGCAGCGAGCCCGCGAATCTGTTCAGCGAAGGCTGCACGCGCTTCGTCAAGGCTCGTCTTGCCCAGCGGCTCCAGATGCACGCCGAGAGGTCCGATTGAGCCCGCAACCCACGCCGTGCCCGCCTGTTTCTCGCGAAGCTGCTCAACCGCCTGCCGCGCCAGCGCCGCGCCGGCCTCGTTGATGGCGAAGACCTGATCTTGAAAACCGTAACGCAGCAGGCGGAAAGAATTCGCGCCGAAGGTATTGGTCTCGATCAACTCCGCGCCGGCCTGCAGATATTCTTCGTGCACTGAGCGGACAAGGTCCGGCTGCGAAAGGTTCAACTCGTCGTAGCAGCGGTTGATGAATATGCCCCGCGCATAAAGCGTGGTACCCATCGCGCCATCGCAAAGAATAGTGCGGCCTGCAAACATTTCCTGTATGCGATCAGTCATAGAGAGAGCGCCTTTTGCACATGGTAAGCTACTCATCCCGCGATTGCCAGCAAACCGCGTTGCTTTGCTATACTTGGATTTCCCATGCTTGGTGAGGTTTTTAGTTTTGAAGAAAAGAAGTTCACTGGATTTCTGGTTCGTATCCATCCTGTTTTTAGCTGTCTCCTCCCTGCTCAGTTCGTGCGGCAAAAATTACTATTTTGCCGGCCGTAACCTGCCTCCAAGCGGCGTCGCCAACCGGGTCGTGATTGCCGAGCAGAACCCAAGCGCTCTAACTCAGGGAGCCCTGCCTTTCGTCGACGCGTTCTATGACATTCGCCATGCCTACAACAACGTAAATACGACCTTTTCCATCTCCGGTTTCTCAGGCAAGCTGCCGGTCACCATTCAGAGCATGCCCGAAGAGCTGGTCGGAGCCGTATATGCCGTGGGCGACGGCAGCTTCACGGTAGTCAACTACGCAACGGAAAAGACAGGAACCCCGATCACAATTTCCGCAGGTCTCGCCGCGAGCGTTTACATCGACCGTCCCAGGAAGTATGTTTACGCAGCCAATGAGACCACCCACGTGCTCTCCGTCGTGGATCTCACGGCGAACAAAACCTACGTCCTCAATCTGCCTAATGTTTATCGGGTCTCGGTGAATCCGGGCGGCACGATCGCGATGGCCTTCGTGCAGAACTCGACCCAGGCTGCCGGCACTTCTTCCTGCGTCGTCGCGAACCCAGGCAACAACCCGAACAATCCTGGCGGCCCTACCGTTCCCTGCTCGGCTCCGGGCGGTCAGTTCGCGGTCTACAGCGTTGTGCATCTGACCGCCACTCAACAGACGGCAGCTATAAACAATCCCAACTATCTGGGAGCGCAGGATTGCGAGCCGCAAAATCTGCCCCAGTTTTGCATATTCCCCGTCAGCACCGGCTCTTCGGCGAGCTTCGATCATCCGAACAAGGCGGTTTTTTCGCCCGATGGATCGACCGTCTACGTCACCAACTGCGGGCCCGAGTGCGGCGGAACAACGGCCAGTCTGAGCGTGATCCCTGTCACCGCTTCTTTGCTGAATCCGAATACCGTAGGCCCCGGCGGCATCGCCCTCACTGCCACAAGCAACATTGCCATCCCGGGTGGCGCGACGAATGCCATTTTCAATGGCAATACGATGTATGTGGCGGGGCAGTGTCTGGCTTCCGGGCAGAATCTGCAATGCGCATCCGGACAGTCAGGCGACGGCCTCTTCGTTGGCCAGCTAAGCGTGGTGAATACCCAGACTGGCGCAGTTACGGGCCCGTATCCGATCAGCGATGGAACGCATAACAAGATGGTCTTCGGTGATAACAATACGCTGTGGGTCGGTTCGTCGCAGTGCCAGGCCGGCGAGCACTACAAGCAGAACCAGGCCGATGGAACCACGCAGTATGGATGCCTGACCATGTTCAACACCTCGAACAATTCGACGCTGCTCGATGCATATAAAGGCGATGCCACAGGAATCGCGGCGGTCACCGGATTGAACAAGGTTTACACAGCTGAGGGTGGACAGGTTTATATCTACAACACGGCCGATGGCTCAGAGCGTGATAACTCCAACGTGACGGTTTCGGGAACCGCGATCGATGTGGCGTACATGGACGCAGCCAGCGATGGCGACAACACCGATTACTGAGTGTGCATTCCAGGCACGGATCGAAAGCACGGCTCGAGGAGGCCGTGCTTTTTCTTTGCTCAGCCACGGAGCATGATGTTGAACGGAGGATGATGTGACCGGTCATTCGAAATCCGGCACGCCGACGGCTGACGTTCTTGCCATCGCCGCACACCGCGACGACGTGGAGCAGACCTGCGGCGGCACTTTGCTCAGAATGCGGTCGCTGGGCGTGCGCACCGCCATCCTCGATCTGACGCGCGGCGAGGCGGGCACCCGCGGAACGGCGGAAGAGCGCGCGGCAGAAGCTCGCGAAGCGGCGGGCATTCTGGGTGTGGAGTGGCGTGACGCGCTCGACATCCCCGATGGCCGCGTCGAGAATACCTATGAAAACCGGATCAGGATTGTTGACGTTCTGCGGCGAATAAGGCCGCGCGTTGTGATACTTCCCTATGGGGCAGGCCGTCATCCGGACCACTACACGACAGCAACGCTCGGCTATGAAGCCTGCTTCTTAAGTGGCCTCTCCAAAGTCGAAACAGGTGCACCGCCGCATCGTCCCTACAAGATCGTCTACGCCAGCCTGTATGCGGATGTGCGGCCGAGCTTCGTGGTGGATATCACGGCCTTTATCGAAGAGCGTCACCGGGCGCTGATGGCCTATCGCTCGCAGTATGCAAACCAGCAGTCCGGCAGCGGCCTCTTTGTGCCGGAAGAAGAGATTCGCGAGCGCACCTTCTCCGTTGCGCGGCACTATGGCTTGCTCGCCGGTGTTCGCTATGCCGAACCATTCGTGCAGAAGGAGATCGGCCTGGTCGACGACCTCACGCTGATTCCAGTCCAATCGATGTAGCCCGGATGGCTAATCGCTGATCGCCTGTTCTTGAAAGCTTAGCCTGGCTACTACGCCACGTGTACCGTCGTGCGGCTCGCTGCATTGGCCAGGGTTTGCGCCGGCAGATAGACGCGAACGCATGCTCCTTGCAGCTGTTCGTCCTGGTTATTCGAGATGCTGATCGATCCTCCGTGCTTTTGCACGATGCCATTGCTCACCCATAGACCTAGTCCGGTCCCGTGTTCGCCCTTGGTCGTGAAGAATGGCTGGAAAAGGCTCTCCCCGGCGTGATCGGAAATGCCTGGCCCGCTGTCGGTGACCTCCACCATGGTCCCCACGCCGCGCAACTCCTCGGCAGGCACAGGAGTGATGCGAATGCGAATGCGGCCTCCTTTGCCCGCTGCCTCGAGCGCATTCATGAAGATGTTCGTGAAGACCTGGCGCAGTTCTGCGGGGAAGCCTTCGACAATCGCCGGCTCGGAGAAATCTTTTTCTGCCTGAATACCCTGCTGAACCATCCGGCGCTCGAGCAGCAGAAGCACGCCCTCAGCCAGGTCCTTCAGATCAACGGGAATGGGTGCTTTTGGTTCGCGGTAGAGACTGAGGAGTGTGCGGCTGATCTGCATCGTTCTGCCCAGCTCCTGCTGCGCCAGTTGGAGATACTCCGCCCGCTTCTCCGGATCGGGTTCGCTCGCCAGCAGATAGTGTGCGTTAGCGACTGAATCCAGGGGATTGTGGATTTCGTGGGCAATAGAAGCGGCAAGGCGTCCCGCTACAGCCAGTTTCTCGCCTGCAATTAAGGCCGCCTCCGTGCGGCGCACTTCGGTTACGTCGCGAAATACCAGTACGACTCCCGCCATTTCGCCGTCCTGTGCGCAAATCGGTGCCGCGCTATCGTCGATCACGTACTCCTTGCCTTGCCGTGAAATGAGGGCGGTATGATTTGCCAGGCCCACCACGGCCTGCAGCCGCCGGACCTTCTCGACTGGATTCTCAGCCTTTTCTCGAGTCTCTTCGTTGATGATGAGGAAGACTTCGGTGAGTTGACGACCGAGTGCTTCCTGCGCCGTCCAGCCAGTCAGGTCCTGGGCGATAGCATTCATGAACTCGACCTTACCGTCGTTATCGCAGGCAATTACGGCATCGCCGATCGATTCCAGCGTGATTTGCAGCCATTGCCGGCGCTCGTAAATCTCCTCGGCCTGGTTCGCCAGCTCCTCGAGTGTCGCGTCATAGGCACGAGACACGCGACGGAGACGGCTGCGCGTGAACAAACCAAGAAAAGTGCCGACGACCAGTGCCGCAACAACCAGCGCCACGAATTCGCGGCGTTCCAGAGTCAGCGAATCCTCGGAGCGTTTTCTTCGCACCTGTGCCTCGGCCCGTAGCAACTCAGCCATTGCCGTGCGTACGTTGTCCATCAGTTCCTTGCCATGTTGATTCAGTCGGGGGTCATTCACGGTAGCTGGATCTTTGTTGAGCACCCCCTCGGCGAATCCTAACCAGATTCGATACCTGTCTCTTGCAGTGGCCAGATATTGGAGTTGATCTGCTTTCTCAGAGATTGTGGTTCTCGCCGAGAGCGCTTCATGAAGATGATCAAAGTGCTTGTAGGCGTGACCGAGGGCAGTATTGAAGGGGGCCAGCATCACCGGGTCGCCGGTGAGCTGGAAACCTCGCAATCCTGTTTCCTGATCGATGATCAGTTTCTGTAGCTCTGCAATCTCCGCCGTTAATGCGTCGCTGCGATCGATGGCGTGCAATGCATTCGACGATCGCGTGATTTGCCAGGCGGCAAACCCGGCGAGAGCGAGGAGTAAAAAAACTGGCAGAAACAGGGTCTGACGGAGAATGCGTTTGAACTCACGCAGATTCACCGAGTGCCCTCCCGTCCCTGCTGCCCGGCCGGCGATCCAGCATCTCCCGGACTTTGGTCAGAAGTTCCTCCGGCCCTTCGCCCTTCACTACTGTGCAATCTACGATTTGTGTGACTTCCGGTGGCAGATTGATATATGCCGAAAGAAGCAGGATAGGAACCTCAGGGCTGTGTTTGCGCATCGCGGCGGCCACTTGTCCACCGTCCATCCCCGGCATGAAGTAGTCCAGTATCACGCCGTCAACAGGTTGATCTGAGAACAAAGCGAGTCCAGCCGGTCCATCGAGGGCCGTAAGCACCCGGTAACCGGCTCGCTCCAGCACCGCTTTTCGGATTTGCAGGCCAAGTGCCTCGTCATCGATACAAAGTACTAATGGACTGGTAGCCACGGTCCCCATTTCCTCAAGCTTCCCGCACTGGTATCGGCCCAGCGATTCCCACAGTAAATTCAGTAGCGTGCTTGCTCGTCTACGGTGGCGAAAATGGTACTCGGCAGGATGCTGGAACCCTTCGCCGGCAGACGATGCGGTTTTCGGGGACGCGCTGCCGTCTGCCGCAAAGATATTTGCGAGTATAGCACCTCTGTCCGGGCTAAAGGATTGAGGCCATTCGGCTGAATAACGCCGGCCCCGGACCCGGATAGCTTCCGCTGGGCTGAGTGAATTCACAGTACGTTTGCATTCTCTTTGCCCAAGTGGGGTACGCTGATGGCAATCGTGCAAGCTGCCGCCATGTGGCAGAGCGGATTGCGCGGACGAGGGAACGCGTTTGAGCCAAACAGTATTTGTCCTTGAAGACGACACAGATATCTCCCGCCTGGTGCAGCACCATCTCGAAGCTTCCGGCTTCGGCGTTCGCGTTTTCGGCACCCCGGCCAATCTGATTCCAGATGCCGAGCGTCAGCCGCCGGCCCTGTTTCTGCTCGATATCATGGTTCCGGGAGGCGATGGGCTGGACGTTTGCCGGCGGCTCCGCAGCCACCCCGCGCTGAGCACCATCCCTATTATCTTTCTGACCGCGCGTGCCGGAGAAAACGAGCGGGTGCTGGGCCTTGAGTTGGGCGCCGACGACTACATTACCAAGCCTTTTGCAACGCGCGAGCTGCTGGCTCGTGTCAAGGCTGTCCTCCGCCGCTTCGAGCGGCCGACCACCCCGTCGACGATCAGCTTTGAAGAGGTATTCATCGACGCCAGCGCGATGCAATTGAAGGTACGCGGCGAGCTTACGACGACCACCGCGACCGAGTTCCGGCTGCTCGACTATCTCGCGCGCCATCCCGGCCGGGTTTTCAGCCGCGATCACCTTCTGGACGCCGTCTGGGGCGATGCGAGATTTGTCACACCACGCTCCGTCGATGTTTACGTCCGACGCATTCGAGAGAAGATCGAAAACGATCCGGAGAACCCGCGTTATCTCAAAACCGTGCGCGGCGCCGGCTACAGGTTCGAAGTTCCGCGTTAGGCGTGAGTAGTTCTAGCCATTAGCCACTAGGAATTAGCCATTAGCCATCCGTAAGGCGAGCTGATTCCGCTCATAAAGGATTTGTTGAACAGCACTGGCAGTAAATCCCTGTTCCCTGTTTTCTAATGGCTAATCCCTAATGGCTGATTTCATGGTGGTGTTGCAATTGTCCCAGAACGACGGCGAAATGCGAGCGCAGGCAGAAGATGGATGTTTCCTGATCCCTGTTCCCTGTTTTCTAATAGCTAATGGCTAATCCCTAATGGCTGATTTCGTGACAGGCAGGGTCTTCGGCAAACTGTTTTTCTCGTTTGTGCTGGTGCTGGCCATCGGCACTGCCATCCTCGACTTCTCTCTGGGCCACGTTGTAGAGGATTCTCTTCGCAGTCAATTAGCGCGCTCGCTTGCAGGTAAGGCGCGGCTCCTGGCCAGCGAGGCCAGGGTGGGCCAGCCGCTCGAACTCAAACAGCTCGCGATGCGCGGAGAGCTCGATGCGGGCGCAGAGGTAGCCTTCTTCGCCCATGATGGCACCGTGCTGGCCAGCTCGCAACCTGTCGAAGACGCGGATCAGGTCCCTCTCGAAATTCGCCAGGCCATCCACGATGCACATGGCGTAAGCCAGTTCGAACGCAACGGTAACCTCTACATCGCTGTCCCCGGCGATGGCCTCGTTGTTCGTCTTGCCGCATCGCTCGACGATATTCATGCCACCATGCGGGTCCTGCGTCGCGATCTGCTGATGGTTTCGCTCTTCGCGATGGCGCTGGCCACTCTGCTGGCCGCTTTTCTCGCCCATCGCGCCGCGGCCCGCCTGGGCCGCATCGTCACCTTCGCCAACCGCATTGCCGCCGGAGATTTTTCAGCCCGCATCGAGGAAGGAAAGCTCGACGAGATTGCTGCTGTAGCGCATGCGCTAGATGCCACCGCTGCCCGCCTTGAAGCCAGCTTCCACGCGCTTGAAGCCAAACAGCGCGAGCTGACCGCGCTGCTCGACAGCATGCAGGAGGGGGTCGTAGCCGTCGACGCCGGAGGGCGGATCAGCTGGTCGAATGCCGTGATGCAACGCATCGCCCCCGGCGCAGTGCGGCAGGGACACGCGCTAGTGCACGCCGTGCGCGATCCCGAGGTGCTGGCCTGTGTGGAGACCGCGCTCCACGATCGCGAATTGCGCCGCGGTAAAGCAACCTCTGTTTCGCCGGGCAGAGTTTTCGAAGTGAACGCCGCCCCCACGCCCGATGGCGGGGCAGTCGCCGTGCTGCATGACGTGACCGAGATTGAGCGGGCCGAGAAAACACGGCGGGACTTCATCGCCAACGTCTCCCATGAACTACGCACACCGCTGACGTCGATTTCCGGCTATGTGGAAACGCTGCTCGAAGACACTATTGAAATTCCAGCTAATGCGCGTGAGTTTTTGGCCACGATCCTCAAGAATGCTGCGCGCATGACCCGCCTTACCGAAGACCTGCTTGCGCTGGCCAGCGTCGAATCCGGCGACTACAAAGTGAAGCTGCGCCCCGTCCCGGCAGCGTCTCTGGTGCACGACGCAATCGAGTCTCTTACGGGAATGGTGCTGGACTCCGATGTCACGCTCGAATCCGCGGGCACGACAAACGCCGTTGTACTGGCTGACGAGGACGCCCTTACCCAGGTATTCGGCAATCTCATCGAAAACGCGATGAAATATGGAAAGACCGGCCGGCGTGTTCTGGTTGGCGCACGCGAACTGGAAGGCTCCGTCGAATTTTCCGTTCAGGACTTCGGCCCGGGAATTCCGTTTGAGCATCTTGATCGCATCTTTGAGCGTTTTTACCGCGTCGACAAGGCCCGGTCGCGCGAGTCCGGTGGCACCGGCCTGGGGTTGGCTATTGCCAAGCACATCGTGCTGGCTCACGGTGGTACGATTCGCGTGGAGAGTGAGTTTGGCTCAGGTGCTACATTTCTCTTCACACTGCCCTTGGCTTCCAGCGCAGCGGCTGTGAATGAGACGGCTCGCGCTGCACCCGGCATTTAATGCACAAATAATTCATTGCAAACAATTTAATGTTAAACGGGAGCGCCGGTTTTTCCCGCTTTTCATCTCTCCGTAAAGCGACTGTAACAATCACAACAGACAATTCACGGAGATTCATGAGGGGGAAGTTTGTGAAAAAAGGTTTGTTTTTAGCTGCGGCGATCATTTGCGTAGCGTCCCAGGGTCTGGCACAAAAGTTGAATGGGGCGGGAGCCACCTTTCCATATCCAATTTATTCCAAATGGTTTAGTGAGTACAGCGCTCAACATCCCGATGTTCAGATCAACTATCAGTCCATCGGTTCAGGTGGTGGCATTCGTCAGGTGACGGCCGGCACGGTTGATTTTGGTGCCAGTGATGGTCCCATGACCGACCAACAGCTTGCCGACTCGAAGATCAAGCTGGTGCATATTCCAACCGTTCTCGGTGCCGTTGTTCCTATCTACAATTTGCCCGGCATCAACACTGATCTGAAGTTTTCGCCTGATGTGCTGGCCGATATCTACCTCGGAAAAATCACGAACTGGAATGATCCCCGCATCGCGAAGGACAACCCCGGCGTAAATCTTCCCGCCTCGAAGATCAACGTCGTACACCGTTCTGATGGCAGCGGCACCACGTATATCTTCACCGACTATCTCTCCAAGGTCAGCCCCGACTGGAAGAATAGCGTCGGCAAAAGTACCGCCGTACCTTGGCCGATCGGTATTGGCGCAAAAGGCAATGAGGGCGTCGCCGGTATGGTTCGCCAATTGCCGGGGACGATCGGCTACGTCGAGCTGATCTTCGCTCTCCAGAACAAAATTCAGTACGGCTATATCAAGAACGCCGCGGGCAGTTGGGTGAAAGCCAGCATCGATGGCGTGACGGAGGCTGCAGCCAGCGTCAAGACCATGCCCTCCGATTTCCGGGTTTCGATCACCAACGCGCCCGGTAAGGGTGCCTATCCCATCGCCAGCTTCACTTGGCTCCTGATCCCCACTCAGCCACAGGACGCTGCAAAGGGCAAGGTGTTGAAAGACTTCCTCGGCTGGATGCTTGATCATGGACAGTCCGAAGTAAGTGCCCTCTACTATGCTCCGCTGCCCAAGTCGGTTGCTGACAAGGTCCGCGGCACGGTTGCGCAGTTGAAGTAGAGCGCAAAAGCAGGATTCGGGCGTGCTCCAATTCCGCGGTCGCGCCCGCAATTTTTTCCACAGCCGGATTCGATTTCTCCCGGACCGCATCCGTTTGAAACACAATTTTGGCTATCCTTACGCCTTATTTTTCAATGCGTTTAACCGTCCTTTTATTTTGGCGGTTTAGGGTAGATATTGGTGAACCTTAAGATTCAGGACGTTCGTGTGCCCGGACCCTTCTAAACGCCTCCTCCTCCGGCAACTGAGACACCGATACCCAGCGAGCCTCGTCCGGGCGAAGAGCAGTCGCCAGTCCGGAAGTATCTCCTGTCCCGGGGCAGCTCAGCATTTGCCGACAATGGTTTCCGCTGGTTGATGCTGCTGTGCGCTTTCAGCATTTTTGCCATCGTCGCCCTTATCGTCACCGAGTTGGTCTCTCGTTCGAAGCTGACCATCGACAAATTCGGCATCAAATTCTTCTTCGGCTCGGCGTGGGACCCCGTCAACGGCAACTTTGGAGCGTTGCCATTTATCTATGGAACGCTGGTTTCATCCATTATCGCGCTCATCATTGCGGTCCCGCTGGCAATCGGCGTCTCCATTTTCATTACTGAGATGTGCCCGCGCGTTTTACGTGGCCCTCTCTCCTTCCTTACAGAACTACTCGCCGCAATCCCCAGCGTCGTCTACGGTCTGTGGGCAATCTTCATTCTCGTTCCGCTGCTGCGCGAGCACATCAACCCCGTGCTTATGCGGCTCTTCGGATGGACAGGGCTTTTTGTCGAGCCTAATTTCGGCATCGGCATGCTGGCCGCCGGTGTCATCCTGGCCATCATGATTCTTCCCATCATCTCGTCGCTTACGCGCGAAGTAATGTTCGCCGTTCCGCATACACAACGGGAGGCGGTGCTCGCTCTGGGCGCTACGCGCTGGGAGATGATCCGCATGGGCGTGCTGCGCAATGCGCGCATCGGCATCGTGGGCTCTGTCATCCTCGGTCTGGGCCGTGCTCTGGGCGAAACCATGGCCGTCACCATGGTGATCGGCAATCGGCCGGAAATTGTAAAGTCGCTTTTCGCGCCCGCCTA
>DATAQX010000077.1:0-8162 GCA_036264455.1 Silvibacterium sp.
CCTCCCAGATCACGTCTGTCAGGGCTGGCTTCAGGTTCTCCTCGGTCGCTGCTGTCGCAAACACCACCAGCCAGCCCCCTGCCCCTACCCGATCCACACCCGCCCGGCAAGCCTCCGTCATCCTGTCCACAGCCCGCAGGGTTACCGCATCGAAGATCCGATCCGTCGGCATTTTTTCGATCCGGCCATCGAACACCTCAGCATTCAATCCTAGTACCCGCACCACTTCCCTTAAAAACGTCGCTTTCTTGCCTTGCGATTCGCCCAGGGTAACGCGAATCTCCGGCCTCACAATCGCAATTGGAATCCCTGGCAGCCCGGCCCCCGATCCAAAATCGAGCAGCGTTCCCACTTCTGGAAGTGCCTGCGCACATTGCACGCACTCCACCAGGTGGCGCCTGACGATCTCCCCTGGCTCGCGTACTGCCGTCAGATTTAGTTTGGAATTCCACCTCAGAAGCAATTGCAGATATGCCGCGAGCTTCTCTCCGACCCCCGGTGGCAAGGCGGCCAGACCGGCTGCCGCAACAGCCGCTTCAATCTCCGCGGCAGTCACTCCGTTACCGACTCTCGAATCTCCCGGGGTTGCCATTCGGCGGCCGCCTCGACAAACGCTGTAAAAAGCGCTCTGGATGCCGGGTCCGAATCGAAAATACGCTCCGGATGCCACTGCACCGCAACCACAAACTGTTCTCCGGAGCCCTCGACTGCCTCAATCACTCCGTCCTCAACGCTCCGCGCTACCACCGTCAGCCCATCTCCTGGATGGTCCAGCCCTTGATGGTGGCTGCTGTTCACTACCAGTTCCGCCTTGCCGGTAATCTCCGCGATGCGCGAGCCTTCCGCAATCGAAACCCGATGCGCGTCCCGCACCTCACGGCCCGGTTTGTGATTGACCGTCGTTTTCAGGTCCTGAATCAGCGTTCCTCCCCGCCACACATTCCAGGACTGAAATCCATAACAAATCCCCAGCAGCGGCTTGTGCAGATTCGCCGCATCCTGCATGAGTAATTCGTCCACCGCCTCCCGCGCCGGATCAGACGCCGCGCACTCCGGCATCCGTGCATGCCCATATTTCTCGGGATTCACATCTGCCCCACTCCCTGGCAACAGCACCCCTTCGCACAATCCGGCCATGCGCGCCACCTCTGCCGGAGGCGCCGCCAGTGGTATTTTTACTGCCTCACCGCCTGCGGCCTCCACGGCTTGTGCATATTGCTGCCAGGAACGATCGTTGTACTTCGGGTCCTTCGAAGTCGGCTCCGGAATGGCAATTCGCGGTGTTTTCATGATTGCTCCCCCCCAAGCACAGTCCCAGACAGAAGAGTTCCGGACGTGCCCACGGTAATCGCGTCCAGCTCCGGTTTAGCCGGTTCTTCCAGATAGGAATGCCGATAGTACAGTCGGCAAATCTCCCCGCTCACCCTCGCCGTCAATTCATCTATCTGTTTCATTTCATATCCCTTAGTCTCAATAGCCTCACCCACCGCCAGCGTCACCGGCACAGGATAAAACTCCATCGTATGCATTGGCAGCAGCTCATAGGTACCTATCAAAGCCATGGGAATAATGGGCACCCCGGCTCGAATCGCCATAAATGCTGGCCCGTTCATAAAGTCAGCCAGGTGCCCCGTCTCCGATCGGCTGCCCTCCGGAAAGATAAACAGCGGCATTCCCGCCCGTAGCGTCTTTACCGCGCCGCCCAGGCTCGAAATCGAGGCTCGGGGATTCGTCACATTCACCGGAACCTGACCAGAACGTCGCAAATGCCAGCCGATAAACGGTAGTTTGAACAGGTCATGCCGCGCCACGATCCGAAACTGGAACGGGAGCGCCCCAAAAATCACCGGCGTATCTGTATAGGAAAGATGATTCGAAACGTAAACAGCTACTCGCCCATCCAGATGCTCTTTTCCCAACATCGTTAATTTTGCGCCGCTGATGCGAACCACCGTCCGTCCCCACCTCTGGGCGATCGCATGCTGCACCTTGCCGCTCTTATCCCATAGCGACGCGATAAGCGAAAGGCTGCCAAAAAATCCAGTGGAGAGAAAAAACAACGGGGCGCGAATACAAAAACTCACCGTCCGCTCCCTCCATGACAACGGATTGGGTCTCGGCCCAAGCGCGCGCCGCTTCACCGGCTGGCCTCCGTCAATGCCGCCCGCACGGCTCCCACAAGCGGCCGCACGGCCCCTACTAGATAGATCGACCCTGTCACCACAACCAACCCATCAACGGGTGTCAGCGCCCAGGCCTGTTTCAAGGCATCCCGCACACCTTCAGCCGTTATCATCCGCACGCCTGTCGCCACTCCGGCCGCCTCCATTTCCGCAAGCGTCGCCCGGCGAGGCGAATCGACCTCGGTCAGCACTACCGTCTCAAACAGCGGAAACAAAATTTGCGCCATTTCTCCAAAGGCCTTGTCCCGCAGACAGCCAAAGACGGCCGTCATGATGCGCGGTTCAGGATCGAGATGCGACAACGCCGAGCGAAGCGCCCAGGCGCCAGCTGGATTATGAGCCACGTCCAGCAACACATCCGCTCGTCCCGTCTGTTGAAACCTCTCCAGCCTGCCCGGCCATTGCGTCCTGCGAATTCCCTCCCCAATCTGCGCTGCAGAAATATTGTAACCGTGATAGTTACGTAATTCTACGGCTGCTGCAATCGCCAGCGCTACGTTCCTCTGCTGATGCACACCCTTGAGCGGCGACTGTATTTCTATCTGCTCATCCATCACGGTCAGCCAATACTTGTCACCACGCATGGCCGCATCGCGCACCGGAACATAGGCAGCCGCATTTACGCCGCGCACGTGGAGCGCCTCCGCCGTCTCGCCGATCGCCTGGTTCGCTTCAGGATGCTGCGAAAGCGTCACCAGCACCCCATCCCTGCGCAGAATCCCCCCCTTTTCGCGCGCTATTTCCGCAATCGTCGAACCCAGCCACTCCGTATGATCGAGTGAAATATCAGTTATGACCGAAATAACGGGCTCGACAATATTTGTCGCATCCAGACGCCCGCCCATCCCCACTTCGAGCACTGCGATATCGACCTTCTTTTCCGCGAATGCCAGAAACGCCAATGCCGTCATCGTCTCAAAAAAACTGGGGTGCCAGTCCAGCCTGCCTTCACTCACCATCTGGCGCGCGCAATCGTCCACACGAAAGTAGTACGCAGCAAAGTCGTCGTCGGAAATTTCTACGCCATCTATCTGCACCCGCTCGTTCACCCGCGAAAGGTGAGGCGACGTGTACAGTCCCGTGCGATAACCTGCGCTCATCAGAATCGAAGCCAGCGTCGCCGAGGTCGATCCTTTGCCATTTGTGCCGGCTACCAGCACAGAAGGAAAGCTATGCTCTGGATATCCCAGCCCTTCGGCCAGCACCCGCATCTTGCTCAGTTCAAATTTGCGCCTCGGCTGTCCCGGAGACGCATGCAGCTCACCCGCAAGTGAAAACAAACCCTCAATGGCTGCTGCGTAAGACATATTCAGATTCTAGAGGAAGAGTGCCGGGGGCAGCTGTTACTGCACCCGCATGAAGTCAAGCGCCCGGATCAGGTAATCCTTCAGCTCCTTGCGTCCGACGACGGCGTCCAGAAACCCATGCGACAGCAGAAACTCCGACCGCTGAAAGCCCTCCGGCAGCTTCTGCCGAATCGTCTGTTCGATCACCCGCGGCCCGGCAAAGCCGATCAACGCGCCCGGCTCGGCGACATTCAGATCACCCAACATCGCAAAGCTGGCCGTCACTCCACCGGTTGTCGGGTCGGTCAGGACAGAGATAAACGGAACCCTTGCCTCATCCAGCCGGGCCAGCGCCGTCGAAATCTTTGCCAGCTGCATCAGGCTCACGATGCCTTCCATCATGCGCGCCCCGCCCGATGCAGCCACAATAATCAGCGGCTGCCGAGTGTCATGTGCGCGATCCACGGCCCGGGCAATCGTCTCGCCTACCACTGCCCCCATGCTCCCGCCGATAAAGCTGTACTCCATCACGCTCAGCACCACGCGATGCTTTCCCAATAGCCCCAGCGCATTCACGATGGCATCATTCAGGCCCGTGTCTGCCTGCGCCTTGGCCAACCGGTCTTTGTACGGCTTGAGGTCGGTAAACTCCAGCGGGTCGGTTGACTTCAACTCCATGTCCACCAGCTCATAACCCGGCTCGAGCAGCATCTCCACCCGCTCCAGCGCGCCCATCCGGAAGTGGTAGCCGCACTTTGGGCAAACCATCAGATTTGCTTCGAGATCGGCCCGAAAGATGACCTGCTCGCAGGCGTCGCACTTCGTCCAGAGCCCTTCCGTGCGCACGGTCTTCGCGCCAGTGCCTTCAATTTTGTTATCTAACCGCCGAAACCACGACATTCTACCCTCTCAATCACGAACTATCCTGGGTGCCCACTGCCTGCCCTGGGCGAAGCCCAAGGATCCGGATTCTCGGACGTGGGCTTTTCCGCTCCCCGGCTTTTAGCTGACAGGCTCAGAGCTGCCCGCTTCACAGCCGCCTCAGTACTCTATCCCCCGCTGCGCCAGAATCCCCTTCTGATAAGCGTGCTTCACCTCGCGCATTTCCGTGACCGTATCGGCAATCTCCACTAGAGAAGGATGCGCATTCCTCCCGGTAAGAATCACGTGCACCATCTCCGGCCGGGCTTTCAGAGTCTCAACCACCTTGGCCGGATCGAGCATCCCGTAGCTGATTGCATAGTTGATCTCATCCAGCACCACCATGTCCCACTCGCCGGAAAGAATCGCCTGGCGCGCCTCTTCCCACGCATCCTCGACCATCCTGATGTCTTCCGGATCGGTCTCCGCGCCGCCAATCTTCACAAAGCCGCGGCCCATCTGCTTCATCACAAAATTGCCATCGAAGGCCTCGACGGCGTCAAGCTCCCCATAGTGCCACGAGCCCTTCAGGAACTGGAGCATCAGCACCCGCATTCCGTTGCCGACCGCGCGCAGCGCAGTACCCATGGCGGCTGTGCTCTTGCCCTTGCCCGGCCCCGTATTGATCAGAACCAATCCCCGCCGCGACTCCGAAGAATCCACTCGATCTCCCCAACCCGCCGACCACACTGGGTGCTCCCACACGCCCGGATTTTCGGACGTGGGCTGAACCTGGCTCCGACATCGGGTGCCCCATCCTTTCGCACCTTCCGCGAAAGGGTGGGAACAGCTGCCCAGACCATGGCTGCCCGGTCTTTAGCTGGCCGGCCCTTAGCTTCCCCTGTGATACGGATGCCCAGCAAGGATTGTAAATGCCCGGTAAAGCTGTTCGCTTAGCACCACCCGGGCCAGTTCATGCGGCAGCGTCATCGGGCCGAGAGACAAAAGCAATCCTGCCCGCACCCGCTCTTCGTCCGACCAGCCATCTGCTGGCCCGATCGCGAAGACCACCCGCTGCTGCCCCTCGTCGCGATGCCGCCGCAGCCAGCGCGCCAGCTCTTCCGATGAGAACTGCTTCCCCTGCTCATCCAGAAGCACCAGCAGCGATCCCGTACGTGATCGCTGCTTCTCAACCGACTCCAGGAAAGCCTCGCTGGTCTTGAAGACCGCCGTCTCTGTCTGAACATACGGCGTCACCCGGCTTACATACTCCGCCACCAGAGCGTCGAAGTGCTCACTCCGTGCCCGCCCCGCTATCGAAGCAATGGTAAGTTTCACCCCGCAAGTCTATCCTCCCCGGAATCCTTCGCGAGAGCGAGACCGTCCATTGCAAGCCTCAATGTGCAGTCAGCTTAAAGACAGCGGGCGTTGAAACGCCGCTCACGCTCGCCGTCGCAGTCAGGCTTCCGGTAGCAGTGGCTGTTGCGACAACCGAGGCCCGGCCTTCTGCGTTGGTCACGGCGGAGTTGCTGGAGAATTTGAGGCCGGCTCCGCTATAGGTGACGACAGCTCCGGGAACGGGAACACCGCGGATGTCCTGGACCTGGACGACGAGCGGCAGGGCGAAGGGTGTTCCTTCAGTGCCAGTCTGATAGGTTCCGGAGGCGACAGCGATGCGCGCTGGATTGCCGATAATCAACTGGCCGAGATCGCCGCTGCTTGGGGAATCGGTGGAACTGCCCAGGTACATCGCTGTGATGGTGTATCTTCCGGCATCGAGAGCGGAGGTTGAGTAGGTGGCATGGCCGGTGTCATCGAGCCGAGATGTGAGCTGCGGAGTTCCGTCGAGACTGAAGACCACGAATCCGGTGGGAACCGCACCGCCCTCATTCGCTGTCACGTCCGCCGTAAACCTAACCTTCACGCCGGTCTTTTGCGGATTGCTGTCGGAGGTGAGGGTGGTTCCGGTCGCAGTGTTAACGCGGAACCTGGTGATAAAAGTCTCACATCCGTCCGATGGATTGACAACAGTCGCTTTGTTGACTGTTTCAAAAGCACGCGCCGTGACCGGAAAATCAGATGAGCAGGTTCCACCCGTAATGACCGGGTTGCCGAAAGCATCGACGGTGACGGCGTTTGCTATGTCTCCATTTATGCCTGCTCCGCCTCCTCCGATATAAGTCGAATAAAAAAGCGCGGAGCCGTTCGCATTCAGCTTGGTAAGGAATGCGTTTGTCCTTGGAGAATACAGGGCATGGTTGACCTTTCGAAAAGCGTCATCTGTAACAGGGAAATTCGTTGATCCCGTGCTGCCCGTGACATAGGCATTTCCGTAAGCGTCGAGTGCGATCCCATTTGCCACGTCGCCGATTGAAACTATATCCGTGCCGCTCAACAAAGTCGAATAAAGAAGCAACGATCCTTCTTGATTCAGTTCGCTTACGAATACACCCCTATTTGTGCCCAAGGGGCAAGCGCCGTTAACTTTTTGAAAAGCATCAGGTGTTACCGGAAAGTAGCAGGAATCCGTAAATCCCGTGACATAGGCATTCCCGGCGCCATTGACGGCAATCGCGTTACCTTGGTTGTAACCAGATGAGGGATACTCGTGATACTCCGCAGGAGCAAGGTACGTTGAGTAAACAAGAGTAGAGCCGGTGGGGTCGATCTTCGAAACGATCGGCCACTCGCCTAAGTATTTCGTCCGGAATGCCCCGGGTGTCACGGGAAAGTCAACAGAGGTGGCTTCGCCAGTCACGTAAGCGTTTCCCGCACCATCGATAGCGATGGCAGTCGCCTTGTCATCCAGACACGGAGATGAGCAACCGCTTCCACCGAGATAAGTGGAGTAGACAAGCGCTGTGCCCTGTGGATTGAGCTTACTGATAAAGAAGTTGTGAGCGGCTCGACTGGCGGCGTTGTTTACTTTCTGATAGGCGTTGCTGGTGACTGGAAAATCCGTTGAGAGTGCATTTCCTGCGATATATGCGTTTCCGGATGAGTCGATTGCAATCCCAACAGCTCCATCCCCGGGGTAGCATCCAAAACTGAATGCACATCCTCCGTTTCCATTGCTCCCGCCAAGGTAAGTTGAATACAGTAGCGCAGAACCTGCCGCATTCAGCTTGGCTATAAATGCATTTGTGGAAGGCGGTGAAAACACACCACAGGTTCTGTTTACCCTCTGAAAAGCGCCGCTTGTGACAGGAAAGTCACAGGATCTGGCGCTTCCGGTTACATAGGCGTTTCCTTCGCTGTCCACCGTAATACCGCTGGCGTCATCGCCCCCGCTGTTGTCTTCGCCGCCGCTGCCACCGAGGTATGTCGCATAAATCACTGTAGAAAGCGTAGGATCGAACTTCGCTATAAACGCGGTCGGCTTACCTGCCAGCGTGGCAGCATTCTCCGTTTGGAAGGCACCCGGGGTAACAGGGAAATCGCTTGGAATAGAGGCGTTACCGGTAGTTCCGACGACATACACGTCACCCGCGGAATCCAGCGCGATCCCTTGTGCGCCGCCCGGCCCAGGAGTCAGCAATGGAAAAGTCACAACTCCAGTTCCCCCTAAATAGGTGGAGTATGCCAACTGCGGGTCGATGATCAACGCCCGGGTGCGATCATAACTTCCCAGCCTGAAGGCGATGTTATTCCTGCTCAAAATCTGGAAGCGACCTTCTACGGGCTCGCGAAGACCGTTCTGTAACTGATATACCACTGGCTTGTGGAATGCGATCTCGCCATTCTTCGCGACGATGGCCAGATCTCCGTCCGGCGTCAGGCGAAGTCTTTGGGCTCCGGCGAAGTGCAGGCGAAGCGGTCGGGGATCGGCGTG
>DATAQX010000097.1:0-2868 GCA_036264455.1 Silvibacterium sp.
CCTCCCCCGGCTACCGCAAAGCTCTTGAGTTGCGCAGCCTGAGCGTTTGCGATAAGCAGAAAGACCGACGTTGCTCCATCGCGGGTGATGTTTCGAACAGGAGAAAAGAATGACGGAATCGGCCACTCAAAGGCGGTGACGAGGCGCTTTGTCCATTCAGCATTTGTGGCAACCGTTGTGCCGAAATTGAATGCCGTATCGAAGGTCGGAAAGCAGACGGCACATTGCGCCCACTCGACGGCGGGCGTGAGTGCAAGCCAGATGCGCGTCATCACGCTATTGGTGCCCCAGGCGTGAAGAATCCCATGTACATCTTCGCCTTCGTGTAGAAGAATCCGGGGCTCAGGCTCCATCGTGACAGCTTCGAATGCGCGTACGGTATTGAAGTCACGGAGTGCTCCGTGTGCGACTGAGCCGATGCCGCCTGAACCTCCGCCGAGAAAGCCGCCTACTGTCGCTTTGACGATGGTGGAGGGATAACAGCGCAGTTCCCAGCCGCAGTCGCGCGCCGTCGATTCAAGGATGCCGAGGCGAACTCCGGGCTGACAGATTGCGACACCGTCGGGAGTGATCGACTCAATCTGGTCCATTCGCGCCAGGTCGAGAACGACACCGCCGTGCAATGGCACAGCCTGACCGTAGTTCCCGGTGCCTGCGCCGCGGACTGTGACGGGCACGTCGAGTGAGTAGCAGAGGCGGAGTACGGCTTGCACTTCTTCGGCAGACAAAGGCTGAACTGCCACGTCGCCGCGTTTGCCATCGAGCAGCGGGCGGAGAACAGGCGAGTACCAGTAGAAGTCGCGTGACAGGCGCTCAACGACGGAGGGTTTCGTGATAACCCGAGAGTGATCGCCGAGCACTCTGGCCAACTGCGTTGCAAGCTTCTCCAATCGAATTGACTCCCCTCAGAACGACTGTGCCGGGAAACATGCGAGCGTGAAATCGACGACTTCTATATAGCGATGGGCACTTCTCTTGCGGTGCTCCAGGTCTTGAATGTTTCCTGCATCTTTGGATCGGTGAAAAGCGCGAGGCATTCATCGCGGCAAACAGGTCCGGTGACCACGGTCGAACTCATGTCGGAGCGTTCGGCAATCTCGGTGGCGGGAATATGGATCTGGCGACAGAAGCGGTTGGCATCGGCAATCGTGGCGCCATAGACAACGCGGTCCAGCCCCGCCCACAATGCATTGGCCATGCACATGGGACATGGCTCGCAGGTGGAATAGAGCGTGTAGCCGCGAAGGAAGTAGGAGCCGAGCTTTCGGCACGCGCGCCGCACAGCGCGCAACTCGGCGTGAGCGCTGGGGTCATTCTCCCGGGCCACGGCATTAAGAGCTCGCATCAGACGTTCGCCGCTGGTGCTATGGACAATCTCCGCGGCAAATGGCACAGGACTCGCGGTCGCCAGCGTGCGCGCTGTCCATCGGGCAAGGGCGGTCATGCGCCGCTGATCGAGGGCTGTCAAACCCAAGGGGTCTGATTCGCTGCGAGCTGCCATAGCTGAACTTAGCATATGACGAGGCATACGACGCGGAGTTTTCAAGGGACGGATTTCGCTTCTGCTGTTTGCGGCTGTCTGGCCTGCATAGAATGCACCTATGTCTCTGCCTTCTGAAATGTCTTTTTCCATTCGAGAGCTATGCGAGCAGTACCGGGCGAGTCTCGCAAATCCGCGCGAGGTGCTGGAATCGGCTCTAGAACGTGCCAACTCAAACGCCGGAAGAAACGTGTACCTCGCAAGGGACGAAGTATGGTCACGGCGAGAGCTGGAGCAACTACTGACGACGAAGCAGCGGAATTCTGAGGTATCTGAGAGCCGGCGTCTCTGGGGGATACCGGTTTCGTTGAAGGATTGTTTCGACCTTGAAGGATATGTCACAACCTGCGGCTCGCAGGCCCTGGGCAGGTCTCGCACGCCTACAACCGCTGACTCGGCAGTCGCGTCCAGGCTCAGGAACGCTGGCGCGATCATCACGGGCAAAACCCACATGCAGCAGCTGGCCTATGGCATCACGGGAGAGAACCGGGATTTCGGCGACTGCCTGCAGCCTGCGGATCCAAAGTTGCTGACAGGCGGATCATCCAGCGGGGGAGCGGCAAGCGTGCAGGAGGGCTCGGCGATGGCAGCCATCGGCACCGATACGGGTGGCTCCATTCGGGTCCCGGCTTCTTTGTGCGGACTGGCAGGATACCGGGCGTCGGTCACGATGGGTGCGACCAATGGGCTCGATCTTTGGCGAGGCGGCGAACATCTCGCGCCAAGCTTTGACACGATTGGATGGCTGTACCGCAATCTCGGTGATGGGCCCCTGCTGGGGGCGGCGCTGTTCGGTCTTCCGGAGGCACCCCCGGCCGATGTGCAGGGACTTCGCGTAGGAGTGGCGGATGCGCCGTTTCTGCACGACTGTGAGGCAGAGGTGCTGGCCGCCCTCGAAGACTGGACGGCTGTGCTGCAGCAGCAAGGAGCGCAGGTCGCGGAGTTCGATACGGCGATGTGGCGCGATGCAATGGAGCTGTACGCTCCTCTGCAGGCTAGTGAGGCAGCGGCATTACATCCGGAGCCTCGTGACGGCTTCGAGCCGGCCATCGCGGAAAGACTGCGGTGGGGAACCGCGCTGGCACCGGATGAACTCGCGGAATTGCGGAAGAGACTCACGGCCTTCCGGCGGGAAAGCGAGGAGAAACTTTGCAACTTTGATTTTCTTTTGCTGCCAAGCTGCCCAGCGGCGGAGCTGCGTGCCGGTGAAGACCAGTCCGGAACGCGGCTAAGAATTCTCCGGTATACGACTCCGGTGAGCCTGCTCGGGTGGCCGGCCGTCACGCTGCCGAGCCGTCGTGGCGGCCCACAACTGGTAGGCAAGCTGG
>DATAQX010000115.1:0-3240 GCA_036264455.1 Silvibacterium sp.
ACGGTCGTCAATCGAAGGTTTCTCGGCCAGGAGTTCCTGGATGCGCGTTACGGAAGCGGTTCCACGTTCAAAGAGGTTGACCACCCAGCCCAACGCAATGATGGGCCATGTGAGCATCACGAGGTAAGTACTGAAGGCGGTGAAGCTGCCGACCGTGATGTGGCGGGCCAGTACCAGGCGTCCACCGACGAGCAGCACGATGACCATCGCCAGCCCAAGGATGAATTCGAGGGTGGGCCAGAGCATACCCATGAGCTGGACGAGACGCAGGCCGCGACGGATGTATTCGCGGTTGGATTTTTCGAAGGCCGTGACCTGCGCTTCCTCCTGAGCAAAGGCGCGTATGAGGCGGGCCGCGGAAAAGTTCTCCTGGGCCTGAGCCGAGATATCGGAGAACATGGCCTGAATGCGTTCGAAGCGCTCGTGAATTTTGCGTCCCATGACCTGCACCAGGATGCTGGCCAACGGCAACGGAACGAGGGCGGCGAGAGTGAGCATGGGGCTGATGCGAAGCAGAAAATAGAGAGCGAATACAGAAAAGAGCAGGGTATTTGCGCTGTACATGATGCCTGGACCCAGGAGCATGCGGACAGCATTCAGGTCGTTGGTCATGCGTGCCATGATGTCGCCGGTGCGGCGTTGCTGGTAATACTCGGCCGGCTGCTTTTCAAGCTGACGGAAGAGATCGTTGCGCAGGTCGAATTCGATGTCACGCGAAATGCCTATGAGAATCCAGCGGGTATAAAACAGAAACACGCCCTTGGCCACCGCGATGGCCACCAGCAGGCTGGCGTAGGCAAGAATCTTCCTGTATGTGACACCCTGATTGAGATCATCGATCGCGATTCCGATAACGTGGGGGAAAAATACCCAGACCGCACTGCTGAGCACAGTGACGATGCCTCCCCAGACATAGGCGTGCGAGTAGCGGCGCAGGTAAGGAAGAAGCGGTTTCAGGCGTTGGAACATTGATGTCTCAATTCTGATCCTTACTATGTCGATGATCGAAGCAGTAAATATCCACCGGCGAGGACGAAGATTACATCCGGCGACCATGCGGCAAGAAACGCAGGGAGCAGGTTGACATTGCCCATCGCTTCAAATGTCCCCGCAACTACAAAATAGGCAATCGCCACACCAATAGCTACTGCGATCCCCGCGAGTGATCCGCGTTTGCCCATGGAGAGCGCAAAGGGAACTGCCAGTATGGCCATGACCAGCGTGATGACGGGATTCGCAAGCTTGCGATTGAGCTGCACCCGCAGGCGTATGGTGTCAAAGCCGCTCTGGCGCAGATCATGAATGTACGCAGTCAGCTCGTCAAAGCTCATCTCGGATGACAGCAGGGCTTCCTTCTTGAAGTATTGCGGCTGCTCGCGAATCTCCGGGAAGGTGCTTACATCGAAGGGCCGATAGCTGCTGATCTCGGCGCCGTCAAAGGTCCGCTCCCATCCATGCTCGAAGACCCACTCCTGCAGCTGTGGCTCCCAGTGAGCGTTCGATGCGAAAATGCGCCGCGAAATGGAGAAGGTGTCGGGGTTGAACTCAAAGATGGTGAGATTGCCGAAGGCATTCTGAGCGGCATCAAAAAATTCGTAATAGAAGATGCGCCCCGGCTTGCCGGGCTCCTGCAATCCGAAAATCCATTTCTGTCCCGGATGCTCAAAGGTCTGCGGGGGCTTGCCTTTTATTACGTTGCGCAAGGCTTCCTGCCTGCGATTGGCCTTGGGCAGATACAGCTGGTCGAAGACAAAGAGGCAGACGACCAGAATAGAGGCAATGACCAGAACCGGCAGAACGATGCGATACAGGCTGATTCCGGCGGCCTTCATCGCTGTAAGTTCGCTTGATCGATTCAACAAGCCGAAGACCACAAGCACGGCGATCAGCACGCTAAGCGGAGTGATGGTGTAGATCATGCTTGGGGTCAGATTTAACAGATACGCGGCCACCGTTACGAGAGGCGTACGGTTGCGAATGATGTCGCCCAGCAGTTCGAAGCAGGTGAAGATCAACATCAACAGCACAAAGGTGACCAGCACCATGGTGAATGTAGACAGGAATTCCTTGAGGACGTACTCGTCGAGAATGAGAGGGAATCGTCCACGCGCATGGCGAGGCTTGGCAGGGCGCTCGGCAACCTGCATCTCCGGCGTTTCTTCTTTTGCTGACGATTTGAACCAGTTTCCCATTGACGTCAGCGCGGCCAGCATCGCGCCGCCGGTGGACATTTGCCGCAGCAGAACCACTCCGCATGTAGCAAAGAGCACGTTGGCAAGCCATACGCCCACGACCGCGGGCAACTTGTTCTGACGGGCCAGCGCCGTACCCGTCGATGAGAGGAAGTAGTAGACGAAGACCAACACGATGGTCAGGACGAATCCCGCACTTTTGCCGCCGCGCTTGGAGGAGATGCCCAGCGGAACGCCCACCAGCATGAGGACCAGGCACGCCGCCGGATACGCGAATCGCTTGTGCAGCTCGATCAGGTACCATTGGCCACCTTTTTCTCGCGAACGCGTCAGCAACTCGCGGTTGGACATGGCCAGTATCGGCGCATCGTTGCGGCCGATGTGCGTGTCCTCTTGCGTGGAAAGCGCAAGCGGCAGATCGGTTTGCGCAAATGTCGAGACGTTGTACTGATCAGGCTGATTGACGACTGTCTGGTGCTCGGTTCCGTCACGCATGCGCATGATGGCCGTCTGATCCTTACCATTTACGACGGTGGCGACAGCGCCGGTCGTGATCCTGGGGGCGGCGGGATCGGACAGATCCGCCAGAAAAATCTGCCGCCAGTTTGCCGCGCCCGCGCCGGCGCGCACATCCTGCACATAGAGCACATAGTTCTTGAAGTCTTCGTAGAAGACACGCGGCTGCACCTCATAGGATGCCTGCGCATTCAACAGTGCAGATTCAAGGCGCAGAATGGTCGTGGCAGCCCTGGGCGCGAAATAGAGGGTGTTTGCCAGGCCCACACCCCACGCCACGATAGAAACAATTGCCACAATCCCCACGAATCTCCATACACCAATGCCCGAGGCGCGCATGGCGGTGATCTCACTGTCGGCTGCCAACCGGCTCAAACCCAGCAGAATCCCTACCAACACGGCCATGGGAATGGTGACGGTAAACATGTTGGGCAGCGTGAGGAGGAAGATTGCGGCCACCGTACCCAGCGACGCGCTGTTGCGAACAACCAACTCCAGGAGATGGGGAAGGTCGCGCATGAATAACACGAAG
>DATAQX010000139.1:0-5921 GCA_036264455.1 Silvibacterium sp.
TGGCATCTAGCAAAACTGACAGTCTTTTGGAGGGCGGAATCAAGAGGAAATCAGGTGGCGATTAAGAGCGAACAGAACCAGTTCCGCATTATTTTTCAGATTGAACACTTTCATGATGTGGTACTTGTGGAACATGACCGTTTTCTCGCTGACCTTAAGAATATCGGCGATTTCCTTCATCGGCCGGCCTTCGGCAAGCAACTGAAGTACCTCCAGCTGCCTAGGAGTCAGGTCCTTTGAGAATTGCCGGGCGCGGGCCTCACGGACAGCCCAATTTTCAGCCCGGAGTTTCTCTGTTACATAGGATCTGCCCTGAAGCACTTCAGAAACTGCCTTTACCAATTCCGATGCCGCCGTATGCTTAAGAACATATCCCACTGCGCCCAGGCTGAGGGCCGCGGCGGCAAGGTTGGCATCGTCTTTCATCGTCAGAAAAACGAGCTTAGCAGTGGGAAGAGACGACTTCAAGCGCGCCCCTGCATCCAGACCGTTTAGTAAGGGCATAGCGATATCTAAAACAATGACATCCGGTTTAAGCCTGTATGCCTCAGCCAGTAACTGGCGGCCGTCGTGAACCACTCCAATCACGTCGTAGTTCTTTTCAAGCAGCGAGCGGAGCCCCTCGGCCACGATGCGGTGGTCATCCGCGACCATGACACGCGGACGCATCGTATAAAGACTCGATTCAGGCATAGTACGTCTCCTGACGGCTGTATTCCGGCGATTCACTTACATGGCTACTGGTGTGCCTATTCGTAGCCATGCATCAACTCTCGTTCCCTCGTGGGGTCGTGAGGAAATCTGCAGATGGCCACCCAATAATCGCAGGCGTTCTTCCATACTTCGAATACCTATGCCGCTTTTGCCTGAATGCACATTGGGGTCAAAGCCCTTTCCGCGATCGGAAACTGTCAGGTGAAGATTCTCGCCTATACCTTCCAGCAGTACCTCGGCCTCGGTTGTGCCGCTGTGCCTTTTAATGTTTCGAAGACTCTCTTGCACTATCCGAAACAGGCAGAGTGCCACGTCTCCGGCAATTCGGGGTGGAACGTTCTTGTAATCGAACTTGACCTGAATTTCCTGTTGATAGGTAAACTCCTCGCAGAAGGCTTCTATACCTGCAACAAGTCCAAGGCTCTCAAGCGTGGAGGAATGTAAACGGTGAGACAAGTTGTGGAGGTCAGCCCCAAGCTCGCTGACATAATTCCAAAGTTCATGCAGGCGACTGGTCGCGCTCCCATTTAGATGTTCGATGTTCTCGGCCAGGTTTTCCAGGTCGATTGCGAGCATGGCCAGTCGCTGATTGTAGTCGTCGTGTATTTCCCGCGCGATCCGGCGGCGTTCCTCCTCCTGCGCCTCGATCAATCGCCCGGTTAAACTGCTGAGGGCTTCTTCCGCCAGCTTATGGTCAGTGATGTCTACCATCATTCCCAGCATGCGGCCGGACGCTTGAGGTCCCGCGTCATAAAACTTCCCGTCGGCTTTTACCCAGCGCAAGGCGCCGTCTCTTCGAACGACACGGAATACTGCCGAATAGAGTTTTCCGTTTTGTTGGACATCAGTAACCGCTTTCCATGCTCGATCTCGATCTTCCGGGTAAACGCTGGTACGGAAGTCATCGATATGTCCGGAATACGTATCCGTTGGAATTCCGAATATTGTTTCCAGGTCGCCAAACCGCCGCTCTTGTCCACTTTTAACATCCCAATCCCACCCCACCGATTTGCCGGCTTCAACAGCCAGGCGAAGGCGATCGTTCGTGATGGCTAACTCCATCTCCATCTTTCTTCGTCTCGCCCGCTGCCTCAGCAAGCCGATAATCAGCAATGACTCCAACAGGATCAGAGAAAGGCCGCCCACGATATACCATTTGTAGGCTTCCCAGACAGTTAAGGGCCGGTGAAGTACGACGCTGCCAACCGGAAGATCGCTTTCTTTTATTCCCCAGCGCTGCAGAGCGCGCCAATCGAACGTGAAGACGTTAGCGCTCCTTACTATCGGGATATCCGCCGGCTTTTCTCCGCTGAGAACTCTCACGGCCATATCCGCCGCAGTCTCTCCTTCAGCGGCGAAGCTAAGCACATCACCGCCTACCGCTCCTCCGCGGATGTCGACATCGTCAACCACAAAAACGGGCGCGTTCGCGGCGCTCGCAATCATCGGAACCGCTTGAGTCGCATCGATAAAGTGCGAGCCGGCGGCATCCTGCGTCATTGCTGTGTGATAGACGATCGTGTCATTTGGCAGATGCTTCAGCCGCTCGAGCAACGCGGGCATGACCAAATCAGTGAGATAGATAAAATCAAGTTTCGACTCGTAGTTTCGGAAGCTTTGTCTGGCGATTGACTCAAGCGTGCGGTCGTAGACTCCGCTACCTCCCACTACTGCCACGTGCCGTGTCGACGGTCGCAGTTGAAGGGCCGTCAGGAGAGTTTTCTCGGGCGTAGCCACCCCCCACACGCCGGTAAAGTGGGCATCAGGTTTCGACTGCTCCAACATCTCTTCCGTACTTCCGCAGAAGATGACCGGAATACCGGGGAACGCATTGTCATGGGACTCTACGAGGAACCTGAGCGGTTCCGGTCCGACAGCGATGATCAGGTCAGGTTGGCGATCGCGATACCTGCGAACATACGTATCAAGGATCTCCCGTTGTGTAGCCTTGTCTGGAAACAGGTCCACATCCAGATCCTCGCTGTAGAGCTCAATCTGGTAGGGCGATTTCTCGAGGCCAGCCACAATCGCCTGATCCAAGATGGCCACTCCGGGAGACGAAAGCGGCTCGAAAATGTTCAGGAAAAGGACGCGTCGGACTTCCTTGGCAGGTGTCTGAGCGACCGATTGTGGAATCAGCAACGCAACGACCACTGCAACTAGAAAGAAGATGCCCCCTGCCTTGCCCCCGTGCCGCCCACGGCCAAGTTTCCAGAAGGACTGGCAACATGGGAGCCAATATCGCCAAATCGTGTGGCGCATTGTGGGAGATGGCACCATAACCCTCACAGACTCGTTGAGGAATCAGGATTTCCAGGTGGCCCATTGAGGACTTTAAGAACAGTGAAGCCAGCGAGACTTTCGGTTCAGCCAGACAAAGTCTGGCACGATTATAGCCAGACAACTTCAACAGGTGTACTGACCGGGTTGACACTTGACCCAACCGGAGCACTCTTGCCGGGAGTAGTTGTCAGTCTTATCAATCAGGATTCGAGCACGACCAGGTCTGTCATCACTGATAAAGACGGAAGGTTCAGCTTCCTTCTGGTTGCTCCCGGCAGGTATGTTCTGCAGGCAAGACGTGCAACCATAACTGTAAGAACTGACAGTTTCTCGGGCCGTCCACCAGGGGAGATGATGACTCGATAGTAGCTGAGGCTCTAGGCGTCGTAAAATAAGCCGGGCCAAGCCTTGCGGATTGCGAAACACAATCTCCGCGGGCCACATAGGCGGCGTTCGTGACACGGACTCACACAGATCCGGATCAAGCCTTCCCTACGATGACGGAATCCGTCCGCGATAAAGAGCATGATTTCTCGCTGGTTCTGGGCGGGCCGATCTTTCAGCTCTTTCGTAAGGCGCATCTCTCGGGAAACGTCCTGGATCATCTCTATCGTCGAGTGCTGGTCATTACCGGGATCGCCTGGTTGCCTATGTTGTTCTTATCCCTTATTGCTTCCACTCCCGGCGGGGGCGTCCATGTTTCTTTCTTTCAGGATGTCGAAGTGCATGCGCGGTTTCTGGTGGCACTCCCAGTCCTCATTGCGGCTGAACTGGTCGTTCATCGGCGAATACGTCCCGTGGTGTCCTCTTTTGTTGATCGCCGCATCGTTTTGCCGCAGGACCTGCCTCGCTTTGACCGGGCGATTGACTCAGCGGTAAGGATCCGCAATTCTGTCCCACTCGAAGTCGGGCTCCTGGTTGTGGTCTACACCGTGGGCCTGTGCCTGTGGAACAGCCGTGTTTCGCTGAACACCGTCACATGGTATGCCCTGGCGGAAGGCCGGTGGCGCTTGACACCAGCCGGTTACTGGTATGTCTTCGTCGCCCTTCCTATCGCGCAGTTCATCTTGCTGCGATGGTATTTCAGACTCTTCATCTGGTTCCGCTTTCTCGGGCAGGTATCGCGCATGAACCTGAATCTCATTTCCACCCATCCGGATCGCTGCGCCGGTCTGTCATTTTTGGGCAAGAGTTCCTATGCATTCGGTCCCGTCCTGTTTGCGCAGGGTGCCATGCTCGCGGGCCTGGTTGCCAGCCGCGTCCTCTACAGAGGGGAAAGTCTGTTGTCGTTCAAACTGCAGATCGGCGCCTTCATCGCCTTTTTCGTGCTGGCGATTCTTGCGCCCCTCCTCATGTTCACTCCGCAATTGGCACGTGCAAAAAGAAACGGCCTGGCCAAATACGGCCAGCTCTCTCAAACCTATGTCGAGAGGTTCGAGAGGAAATGGACCGCCGGCGATCCGGCTCCTACCGAGGATCTTCTCGGCGCCGCCGACATTCAGTCGCTCGCCGATCTCGGCAACAGCTACTCGCTTGTGCGCGAAATGCGTTCGGTTCCATTCGGCCTCGACGATATGGGTCGACTGGCAGCCGCTACAGCAGCTCCACTGCTGCCTTTACTGCTCACGGTCTTTTCGCCGGAAGAGCTTGTCATACGGCTAATCAAGGTTTTGTTCTGAGCAACGGATGTAGTTGAAAGGATCGTAAGATGCGGAAGCGAGTCATTTCATTCCTGCTGGCAGTACTCGTCTGCATTTCATACCCGCACCCGTCGAACGCTCAGCCGAAGAAATTGCCGAACGTGGTGATCCTGGCCACTGGAGGAACCATCGCCGGAGCAGCAACCACGGGGACTCAGGCCTCTTACACCTCCGGTGCGGTGACTATCGACGCAATGCTTGCCGCGGTTCCCGGAATCAGAGATCTCGCCAACATCAAGGGCGAGCAGATCTCCAATGTCGGATCGCAGGATATAACGCTGGATATCATGCTCACTCTCGCCAAGCGCATCAATGTGTTGCTGGCGCAGAACGATGTCGACGGCATCGTCGTCACCCACGGCACAGACACCATGGAGGAAACCGCCTACTTCCTCAACCTGGTGGTGAAAAGCGAGAAGCCGGTTGTGCTGGTGGGCTCGATGCGGCCCTCGACGGCGGTCAGCGCCGATGGCCCTCTTAACCTTTATGAGGGTGTCGCGGTAGCAGGCGACCCGAATGCCAGATCACGAGGCGTGCTCGTAGTCATGAACGACTGGATACACGCCGCGCACTCGCTCACCAAGACAAGCACAACCGCGGTCCAGACCTTCATGTCTCCCCTGCGCGGCCTGGTCGGCGTTTCCAGTTACGGCAAGAACGACTTCTATAACACGCCATCATGGAAAAACACCGTTACAAGCGAATTCGACATTAGTGGAGTTACGAAACTTCCCCGTGTCGATATTCTTTACGCTTACGTAGACATGTCCCCTGATCTGATTGATGCTTCCGTGGCGAACGGCGCCAAGGGCATTGTTATTGCCGGAGTCGGAAATGGAAATATGAACAAGGCAGCGTTGGAGGCTGCAAGAAGAGCCGCTGCGAAAGGCGTAGTGGTTGTCAGAAGTAGCCGCGTAGCCACGGGGAGCGTTGGCCGCAATGTAGAAGTGAACGACGATGAGATGAATTTCGTTGCGTCTGACGAACTGAATCCACAAAAGGCTAGAAGTCTGTTGATGCTGGCGCTGCTGGAGGCTCCCTCTACGACAGAATTGCAGAATCTCTTTTACACCTATTGAGAGCACCAGCATCGTATCGGATCTCCTGAGGATCACAACGCAGACCAGGCGAAAAATGAAACCCACAGACGACACTCAAGCTTTGACAGACAAGCCCGGCGGCAACATCGCTAACAAAGCGGTCTCGCGACGTGTTGCTTCGATT
>DATAQX010000141.1:0-4602 GCA_036264455.1 Silvibacterium sp.
CTTTGTGAGCCGAGCAGCGAGTTCTGCGCTGAGCGCCTCACCTCCGACCAAGACATGCACATCGTCCAGTCTCGTGTCCGAGTTAGCGAGCAGGACGCGCCAAAGCGAAGGAGTAGCCTGCATATGGGTGACGCCGCTGCGGTGAATCAGCCGAGCCAGCGCGGGAGCGTTGTGTCGCGCCTCGGTTCCCGCCATCACCACACAGCCACCAACCGTCAATGGCAGGTACAGCTCAAGCCCCGCGATATCAAAGATGATGGTGGTAAGGGCCAGGAACCGGTCACGCGCTGCTGGCTTGAGCTGAAGCCGCATGCCTTCAAGGAAATTCAACAGGTTATAGTGCGTGATCTCTACTCCCTTCGGACGTCCGGTGGATCCGGAGGTGTACAACACGTAGACGACACTCTCCGGCGCGCTCAAATCCTGCTCTGGAGAGGCATCGCTCAACATCCCGTTGACAGGTTCAGGCTGCAGCAGGACGAAGCCGCGGCCCGAAAACCGCGAGAGCGTGTCCGGCTGAGCGATCAGTGCAACAGGCGAGGCGTCCTCGAGCACCAATACCGTCCGTTCGTCCGGACCCTCAAGGTCAAGCGGCAGATAGGCCGCGCCGGTGCGCATGATGGCCAGCAGCACAACCAATAGCTGTTCGCTGCGCGGCAGCGCCACTGCCACAATATCGCCCGGCTTAATGCCGCTTTCGACGAGCTGGCGAGCATACCTCACACTGCGCTCATCCAGTTGCCGATATGAGACCACTTTGCCACCAAATACCACAGCAGGCGCATCCGGTGTCGCTTGCGCCCATTGCCCGACCAGCGAGGGAACACTTGCGTATGGCCACGATCCTGCAGTGTCGTTCCACGCGACCATCAAACGCCGCCGCTCCTCGTCCCCAAGTATGTCGATCTGCTCGATCGGCTTGTCGGGATAGGCCAGCACCTGCTCGATCAGACGCGTCAACCTTCGCCGGTGTTCGTCCAGTTCAGCGCTGCCATAGAGAGCCGGGTTTGCATCGAGGTCGAAGCGCACACCCGTGTCCGTGCAACGGTCGTACACAAACACCATCAGATCTTCAGCGCCACTATTCGACAGATTGTGAGAGATGGTTTCTGCGCCGTCGAAACTAAGCCGGTAGTCAAACGGCTCTATGTTCACGCCGAGCCACGCAATGTTCTGTTCCTGACCGAGCAGGCCAAGATCGCGGCGCATGTCCTCGTAACGGTACTGTTGACGCCGTAATGCCTGTCGCACAATCCGTGAAACCTGGGCGAACAGCTCCGAAGCTGTCATTTGCGGAGCAAACACAAGGCGGATCGGCACGACGTTGGCAGACACAGCCACAGACTTACGCAAGACTCCGCCGACGCGGCCTGTCACGGGCATGCGGAATACCAAGTCGTTTACGCCCGCCATCCGCTGGTAATAGGCTGCAATCAAGCCGATCCATACCTGCGGGAGACTGGCCGAGCACTGCCTGCCCAACTCGGCCAGTTCGCGGACCGCCTCGGCAGACAGATGGCCCACGCTGCGCTGCAGGCTGCTACTCAACTCATGCCGGCGCCGGTTGCCGGAGAGCGTCACTGCTTCCGGCAGCTGGTCTAGATGCTCGAGCCAATATTCGCGGTCCCGGAGAAAACGGTCTGAAGCGCGATAGCTTGCCTCGGCATCCATCATCGTCTGCACGGTGCAGAAACAATTTGGCGCCGGCTCACCTACCTGGGCATAGGCCGTATAAATCTCCGCCAGACGCCGGGCGATCAGACCGCCGCCGTAGCCGTCGTACACGATGTGATGGGCGCGTTGATACCAGAAATATCGATCGTCCTCTGCTTTGAGCAAAGCAGAAAACCACAAGGGATCATGCGCCAGATCAACAGGCCGACTCAGTTCGGCCATCATCCACGCCTCGATTGCCGCTCGCGGGTCGGCTTCGCGGCTCATATCGATGTAGGGAAACTCTCCCTCGTAGGTTGGCCGCGGGATTTGCAGCGGTTTGCCGTCCCGTTCGACGATACGCACGCGCAATTGCTCCGCCTCGGCGATCACCTGATGCAGGGCCTGCCGAAATATCTCCGGCTTTATCGGCCCGCAGATTTCAACGGCCTCGGCGATATTCATCAGGGCGTTTGGCGTAATTTTCTGGCTAAACCACAGTCCTCTTTGCGCAACTGTCAACGGAAAAGAGCCAGGCTTGCTCATTCCGAAATCCTCCGCTCTAGGTGATGTTGGACTTTCTATCTGGGAGTCCATTCCCCTTACTCAAGTACAGTCACTTGCGGAATGCGTTTTCGCTATCTACACCTATGCCGACTTATTGCAACGACGGCTTCAATGACTCGTCGCCTACCTCCTATAAGCGTGGAACCGGCATGCACACTTTGAGTGTGACACTTGTCATCCACCTATAAGCGGGGATAACCGATGTTAAGCGACCGCTACTACACAACAGCAGATGACCTGCATCCTGCTATAGCGTTTTCACATGGAGCAATCACCGTGACGCCCATTCGTCTGCGAGAGAATACGCTTTCTCACGAGCGTCACGCCGACGACAATCAGCGTGAACAAACCATAGATCTTGCTAAATTGAGCGAACCGGTATCGTGCACTGCCTTTCCCATAGCGCATACGCGGTTATGGGAACAATGAACTCACCGCGCAACACGATCGAGAGAGAAGTCGTGATCAAATTTTCTAATCTGATCACAAGGACTCGGTGACTTTAGTGCATACACTTTAGTAATCTAGTAACCACCATCCGTAGTACCGACCGTACATCAGGAAATACATCTCGGCAAGTTAAATTTTGATATAGCTAAGATTTGCAATGTTACTAAAGTATTCTCTGGTAACGGAGGGACGTCAATCCTCCGAAGGAGATGTAGTCGCCGGAGTTCTGCGCCGATGATCGCGGTATGCGGCAAGACCGATAGGGAGGGAAGATGGTTCCCGTGTCGAGGCCGTGCAGACCTTCTTCAATGAAAAGGGCAGGAATACCAAGGCGATTGCGCGCGATGACCCATTTCTGGATTGCGTTGTACTGTACTGGCGTGGGATTGAGGCCGTGGATCGAACCGACGCCGAGGGTGCCCCAGAGCTGCTGCGCTTTTTCGGAGAGAAATGCGGCATCAGGAGCTGCGTGGGTGGAGTCGATGTGGGCGCTCACGATATCGGTCGTTCCGGAATATACATATCAAGCTGCCGGACCTTCTCCCTCCAAGGTCATGCGGCGCAGCAGGTCATCAAGTCGCTGTTCAGTCGGAGCGTGGGACTGGCGGTAGAGAGCTGGCTGCGGTTGCTGGCGATCAGGCGATGGGGGCCAAACGAGAACTGGCAGGCACAAAAAAGAAGGCAGACTGTTAAGAGCCCAGCCTGCCGGGAGGCAGAGTTATTACACTTTTCGGAGCTGCGACAGGATCCGTCTGATGCTGGGATACGGTAACGAGGAGTTCTCGCCGGACCGGCATTTCCAATCTCAATCGGATGATGCGTTCACGCAGACCAAAGCTTCAAGTCGCCTTATCCGGCTGGCGAAGAGACTACAGTAAAGGGTCGAGGCAGGAATGGCAACGTTAGACGGGGATCGTAACGGCCTCACAATTCATTGAAAATAGAGCTCTTGCTGCGAGCTCGAGGCCCTAACCGTAGCTACTCCGGGGAGAATTCTGCGAGCGGTCGAGCCAATGGGGTGGCAGGAAGCGAAGAGTGCTACCATTTCGTTTCCTCGCTCTATGGGACACAGTGTTCCTAATTTGCTTTAGAAGCAGTTTGGCTCTGTTGACATCCTCGACGCGCGGGTTTCACCTGCGAGTCGTCTGGGGAGCAGCTAGGAATTTCTCCAAATGAGCCTTTGCCAAATCAGGTTGATTTAACCTCCGATAGAGATTTGCCAGGAGAAAGTGGATCTGGGCATCGCTGGTGCCAAGCTCGGGCAGAGTCAGGGCTCGTTCTCCTTCGGGCACGGCATTCTTGAAATCTCCTTCACGGGCCAATCCCTTTGCCAATTCATAGTGCGCATCGCGGGAATCGGAGTCTGCCTCAACTGCCCGTCGATCTTTTTCGATACTGTCCTGGCTCCGGCCCAGTGATAGCAGAAACCTGCCGTATGCAACGAGAATCGACGCGCTTTGCGGCGACTTCTGCGGAGAGAGATCCTCTGCCTGCTGGTAGAGTTCCAACGCTTTGGTCTCCTGTCCCAGAGCTTCATGGGTCATCGCAAGATAGAACACGGGCAGTGGACTTTCAGGAGAAAGGGCTTGGGCTGTCTGAAGCGGTGAGATCGCCAATTTGAAGTCGTTTTGCATGTAGTAAAACACCCCGAGAAAGAACTGCGCCTCTTCGGATGTTGGATCGGCTGTAATGGCCGTGATAAGACAGCTCTTGGCCACATCCGGACGATGCGCAAAGGTGGCCAGCCGAGCCTTGAGGACGAGGGCCGGAACCATATACGGGTTCTCATGCAGGGCTGCATCGACTTCGCTAACAGCCTCGGGAAATTTCCGTTGGGCAAAATCCTGTTTGGCGTTCTCGTAATGTTGCGTTGAGCCGACTGCGAGTTGGAGCGCGAGAAACAAGATCATAGAAGCTTACCCCCAGGCGACA
>DATAQX010000143.1:0-3518 GCA_036264455.1 Silvibacterium sp.
CGGTCATCGCCCAAACAGTCAATTCCTAGAATTGACCTGCCTTCACTTCAACAGCAGATTCGTCGAAAGTGTATATGTCGATACGGCCTGGTTATTGCTCCGGAAATAATCTGAACGAGAGGCCAAGCAATGGGGTGGTCACGATTACGATGAGAACGGAACAATCACTGGGAAGCGCCAAACTCGATTCGCATTTTGCGGAAATCGATCGTGAACGGTTCGGCCTGCTGCATGAGGTCGTATCCTAGATTCGCCGCGGCCCATGCGCTTGAGCCCCCGGTTTGGTCCAATAGAATGGTTGCGGGTGCGAGGGTAACTTCGCGTCCGAAGTTGAGGGACAGGTGCGGCAAAGAAATCGACTGCTTTTCCGTCGCTCCTGAAAGACCATTCAAAGTATGGCTCTCATTCACGCCGCTTCGGAGGATCTCAGGGTAGAGCTTCGCGAATGGGGGATTGAACGTGGTCTGGGTGGCTCCCACATCGAACGTGACGGCAAGCGGCTTATCTCGATAGGAAATTTGTGTGAGGGGCATCTCACCGTCGAAGAGAAGCGGTTCTGTCGTTGTACCTGTTTCCACTTTGCTGGCTATGCTTAGCGTTCCGTCAGTGCGAAAGCCTAGAGCACCTAAAGCGAGAAGCGGCTGAATGCCAAGGATGCCGCAGTGGCTTGGAGGAACGCCAGTAAAGGCTCCGTTCGCGTCGGCGAAGACGAGGAACGGTACATGCCTAAGGTGGGTTCTACCGATGATCAGATCGTCCACCTCGACAACCTGCAATGGTGCACTGGTAGCTCCGCCGATATCCGAAAGCGTAGCGGTCGAGGAGTGCGGGGTCAGACCGAGACGGGCAGCCTCCGACTCGCTCATGATAGATAGATTGATACCCGTATCCAGCATATAGGTGCCGGCGTACCCGTTCACCCTGACCGGTGCATAGATGTTGCCGTCGATGGTTTCGCTATGGACGGCGTCAGGGTAGCTTCGGAGTATCGTGAGATCGGGATAATTGGCGAGCAACGCGAAGAGAGATTCAAGGTTCCTTAGGTTCGACGCCCTGGGATCGGCAGCAAGCATGGCACGTATCTGTGCTTCGGCGTCATGGAAGCGACCAATTCGGAGATAAAAATGCGCCAGCGTAGAATGCGCCTCGTATGCATCTGTGCTCTGAGGAGCTTGATGGATGACTAGGTTCAATTCTTTCTCGGCAGCGCGACGACGGTCCGCAGCCGCATCCAATCTGCCCTTGCACAACGGTGAAAGCCTTTCCCCTTTGGGGTGGGACTGTTGGACTGCGAACCAGTCGGGACCTCCACACGAGGACGCATCTTTGGCAAACATCGGTCCCGCCGAGAGAAGGAGTAAAAAGCAGGCAACTGCGGGACGCAAATACAGAAATCGCAGCCGGTCACGCATAGAAAATCTCTCCGAAGTCTTTGAGCGTAAATTTTCGACCAGAATAGCGCTCATCTGTTCCACGGTCAGGAAGTCTTCCTGCGACCTGGACCTACTGCGCCGCTGACTTCGCTTCCGGTGTCACCGGCTTCGGATAATATCCGCTCCTGGTTCGCACCCCCAGCTTCCCATGTCCCGGGCTATGCGCTTCTACTCTGAGAACGCGGTACCCGCCCTGCGACGGCGGCTTGGTCGAGTGATAGCCGATGGTGTATTGGTTGCGGATGTCGTGGGCCACTTCTGCCGCGATGGAATCCACATCCGCGAGCGACTTGGGAAAGAACCCGATCCCGCCCGTCTCGTCCGATAGCAGCTTCAGTGCGCGCCTCGCCCTCCGCGACTCGCGCCCTGAGTTTTCATCGCCAAACAACAGGCCGATCGAGTACACCACCGGCCCCTGCAAATCCTGCACCCGTCGAATCGTCTGCTCCAGCGTGAAGGTCGATGCGTTGTCCTCGCCATCGGTAATAATCAGCAGGGCCTGCTTCGGACGCTTTGCGTTCTTCGCCAGCTGATCGGCCGAAGCCACGACCGCGTCATAGAGCGCTGTCCCGCCCTTCGAGTCGATGTGTGCCAGTCCTTCGCGCAGCTTGCCGATATCCGACGTGAAGTCCTGATCGATAAACGCCTCGTCCGAGAAGTTCACCACAAAGGCCTCATCGTCGCGATTCGACGCCTTCACCAGGTCCAGGGCCGCCGTGTTCACCGCTGCCCGCTTGTCCCGCATGGAGCCCGAATTGTCCACCAGAAGTCCCATCGAAACGGGAATGTCCTGGTGCTGGAAGGATGTGATCGTCTGCGGTACGCCATCCTCGAGGATCCTGAAGTCGTCTTTCTTCAGGTCCGTCACCAGCCGGCCATTGTCATCCAGCACGGTCACATTCAGGACGACCTCGTCCACGTTGCGCCTGAGTGTGAAACCGCCATGTGGCCCTCGCTGCAGTTCCTCCGGGCGATTCGCGGCGCCGGGGTGTTCCGGGCTCACCGGCTCGTTATCCGCGGCATCGGGAGAGACGACCGGATCGCGGTCCACGTTCAGCGGAGGCTGTACTTCCGGCTTCTGAGCGGGCGCCGTCTGCGCCTGCCCTGCAGGAGGGCCAGCAGCGGGAGATTCACCGGCGAGAGCCCGGGCAGCCGCCGATATAGGCGCGGAAGCCGGGGCATAAGACGTGGTGGAAGGCGGAGGCGCACTCTGCGCCGCGAGTGTGAGCGGGGCCGCGAAGAAGAGAGCCAGCGTAAGAATAGGTGTCAAAATAGGACGATTACTGCAAAGGTGCATAGTATCCGGTACGAGCGTGGACCGTGAGTTGTGGCAGCCCCGCTGGAGGCACCAGCCTCACCTTAACTTTACGCCACTTCCCATCGTGTTTATCATTGTCCGGCCTGTATCCAAGGACATATTCGTTGCGCAATTCAGCGCTGATTTTGGTCGCAATGTCACCCATTTCCGACACATCGTCCACGCGGAACAAGCGCCCGCCCGTCTCGTCGCTGATGTCGTTCAGCAATAATGGCCCCATTCTTTCTTCCGTTGTCGCGGCGTAAGGATCGAAGATTCCGATGGAATAAATCTGCACGCCGGATTCCCGCACCACCGACCGCACCTCGCTCTCGGTATAACGGCTGCGATTGTCGCCTCCGTCTGAAACCACCAGCAGCGCCTTGCGCTCATATTTCGCCTGCTTCATCTTATTCAAGCCGAAATAGATTGCATCCAACAGCGCGGTGCGGTGCTCGGCCTTCACGATGGCCAGCCGTGCTTCGATCTGATCGACCGACGAGGTAAAGTCCTCGATCAGTTCCGGCCGGTCATTGAAGCCCACCACAAAGAATTCGTCCTGCGGATTCGAAGTCTTCATGAACTGCAGGATAGAGTCGCGCGCGCGAATCACCTTGTTGCTCATGCTTCCGCTGAGGTCGAAAATCACCCCGATGGAAACCGGCGCGTCCTCAGTCGAAAACGACTTGAGCGTCTCCAGGTGATTGTTTTCGTAAAGGAAGAAATTCTCTTTCTCGAGCCCCGTCACCAATCGGTCCATGGGATCGGTCACCGTCAGCGGCACCAGT
>DATAQX010000171.1:0-3297 GCA_036264455.1 Silvibacterium sp.
GCGCCCGATACACCCGATTTCGCGTCGCAGATAATTCCTCGTTCCAGATCCACCCAGCCGGCGGCAACCAGCGGCTTCAACGCCAGAATTACTGAAGTCGCATAGCAGCCGGGGTTGGCCACAAGTTCAGCTGTGCGAATCCCCTCGCGATGCAGCTCCGGGCTTCCGTATACCGCCTTTGTCTGGACCGCTACCGCATGGTCATGTCCATCGTCTTCGAACTTGTACACCGCACGGTTCCTGGCCTCGTTCAACCGCCACGCGCCGCTTAAATCAATCACGCGCAGGCCCTGCTCCAGCGCCTTCGGAGCCCATTCGCGCGACTGCTCATGGGGAGTCGCCAGAAATAAGACCTTGACACCCCGCGCCTTCAGCAGCTCCCAGGAAAACGGCTCAATCTTCAATCCTGCCGCGCCGTTATTGTCCATAAGCTGCGGATGCAGCGCTGTAAGAGACGCTTCATCCTTGACCCGGCCCAGAAACAGCGGCGGCGTACCCTTCAGCCGTGGATGATGCAGCAGCAGCCGCGCCAGCTCCATGCCGGCATAGCCACTCACCCCCATCACCGCAGTTTGTACTGAATTTGCCATTTACCTCTTCTGTCTCTCGTCCGGCTTTTGCGCGAAGCGCCTTTGCCTGGACGGCCAGTCCTAGCCAATCATCTCTTCCAGCCGTCCACGCAGCGCCGAAGCCCGCTTCTGGTCGGGGCAGATAATCAGGATCGTGTCATCACCCGCGATGGTGCCCACCACTTCGTCCCAGTCCTCGTTGTCAATCGCCAGGGCTACCGGCTGCGCGCCTCCATTTGTGGTAATCAGCACCAGCTGGTTTTGCGCCTGCTTCACCTTCAATCCGAAGCTTTCAAGAACTTCGTGGATAGAAGGCATATCATCGTCTCCATCGTCCGGGTCCACGCCATTCGGAAGCGCATAGCCGTTCGGCCCCTTGTACAGCCGGAGTTCATGAATATCCCGCGAAACTGTGGCCTGGGTCACATCAAACCCGCGGCGCACCAGCTTGCGGCGCAGCTCGTCCTGGCTGCCTACCGCCGTGCTGGCTACTAAATCGCGAATCGCATTGTGCCGGTCATATTTGGTCAAAATAGAGAACCACGCTTCATCAAAATTCATCTAATAAAGAATCGCGACCTGGGGTAAAATAAAATCGCCTCGCGAATGCATAAACATGCAGTTTAATGTATAAATATACAGAGCCTTGATTGTCAAGCGGCTTTGAATAAATTTTATTAATCGTACACATTTTGTTTTTTTATAGCGCGTGGTTTGACCGCGTCGATGCTGCACTTTGTTGCTGTCAGCGAAACCAGGAGGTCGTATAGTAGGCCATGGGCCGCATAAATCTTTCTAATTTATCGCTCTCATCCGAGCGCCAACAGGGCTGTCGCCCTTCCTTGGTTGATCCCCGCTTTGAGCATGAGTCCTGCGGCGTAGGTTTCGTCGCGACCCTGAGCAATATTCCTTCGCACGACATTCTTGAGAAAGCACTTACCGCGCTGGCTCGCCTCGAGCACCGCGGCGCCATCGCCTCCGACGGCAAGTCGAGCGACGGCATTGGCATTACGACCGCAATCCCCAGGGATTTCCTGCTCGCCTCGACCGGCATCGCTCTCGACGCCGCACAGCCGCTGGTTGTGGGTGTGGTCTTCTTTCCGCCCAATACCGCTGAATCGCATACAGAATTCGAGCAGGCGCTCGTTGCCCAGAACCTCACGGTTCTCGCCTGGCGTGACGTGCCCACGCGCCCGCAGATCCTCGGCGAAATCGCCCTCTCTACGCTACCGGTCATTCGCCACGTGCTCATCACCACCGATGATGCGGCGCGCCTTAGCCATCGGCTCTTTCTCGCGCGCAAGCAATTCGAGCGCAGCCACGCCGAGGGATACATCTGTTCGCTCTCCGCCTCCAACATGGTCTACAAGGCCATGTGCGCGGGCCGCCTGCTCGCCGACTTCTATCCGGACCTCGCCGATCCCGCTTTCACCACCCCGTTTGCTCTATTCCATCAGCGCTACGCCACCAACGTCGCTCCTTCGTGGGATCGCGCTCAGCCGCTGCGCATGCTCGCCCATAATGGCGAAATCAATACCGTATGGGGCAACCGTGCCCGCATGGACGCGCGTGCCGCTACCTTCTCCGAAGACTTCAGGCCCATCTTTACCGAGCATGGCTCTGATTCAGTCAGTCTCGACGAGACGGTAGAATTGCTTGCCCGCAATGGACGCACGGTTGCCGAAGCCGTCCGCATGCTCATTCCGCCTGCGGGTAATCTCGATCGCTCGGCCTTCTTCGCCTACGCCGGCGATTCCGCCGAGCCATGGGATGGCCCCGCGGCCGTAGCCTTTACCGACGGTTGCCTGGTCGGCGCCGTTCTCGATCGCAACGGCCTGCGTCCCTGTCGATTCTTTGTGACTGAGGACGATCTCGTCGTCCTCGGCTCCGAGGCAGGCCTCGTCGATCTCGACCCGGAAACCATCGTCCACAGTGGCCGCCTCGGCCCTGGACAAATGATCGTGGCCGACCTCGCCGATCATGTCCTGCTCGAAGACGAGCAGATTCAAGCCATCTTTGATGGCGCTGCGCCCGAATACGAAAAGCTTCTGGAAGAAAGCACACTCGTGGACCATGCCCCGGGTCCTGCCCTCGAATCATCGGAACTCACCCGTCTCCAGCTAGCTTTCGGATACACCCGCGAAGACGTGAACATGATCCTTAAGCCGATGGCCATGGACGGCAAGGACGCCGTCTGGTCCATGGGCGATGACACGCCTCTCGCGCCACTCGCCCGTTCGCCGCGTCCTGTCTATGCCTTCTTCCGCCAGCGCTTCGCGCAGGTCACCAACCCGCCCACCGATTCGCTTCGCGAGGCCCGTGTCCTCCAGTTGCACACTCGCCTCGGTCCCTGGCCGCACATGCTCGACAAACGCGCGCCGCTCCCCGGGCTGTCGCTCTCGTCGCCTTTTCTCTCGCTCGCGCAGATGCACGATCTCCGCGCCCGTCAACATGCGCTCGCCGGCAATCTTCCTCTCGCTGTACTCGAATGCGTCTTCAATCAGGCCTGCAATCTGGTCACCGCCCTTGACGATCTCTGCGCCAAGGCCATTGACCTGGTGCGCGGCGGTGCCGCCATTCTGCTCCTCACTGATCGCCAGGCGAATGGAGAGACGATTCCCATCCCCATGGCTCTGGCCACCGGAGCTGTTCACCACGCCCTCACGCGCGCCGGCGTGCGCACCTTTGCCGGTCTTGCCGTCGAGGCGGGCGATTGCCGTGATTTGCA
>DATAQX010000175.1:0-12645 GCA_036264455.1 Silvibacterium sp.
TGCTTGCCGCTGTACGGCAGGCCGCGCAGCCATCCGCTCAAGCCACACTGATGGCGCTGCTCGCAGAAGTGCAGGACTTTGCGAACGGTAGCCCCCTTAGCGACGACCTCAGCCTGACGGTGATTCAGCGCGACGCGTAGCGGGCAGCGAAAGTCGATTCAATCACGGCTCCGGGCCTTTTGGTCCGGGATGGCGCTATTCGGTGCGCAAAGCTTGCATGGGCTGGACCTGCGTAGCCCGGCGCGCCGGAATGTACGTCGCCACTGCGGCCACGATGCATAAAAGAAGTGCAGCCACAATGAGCGCAACGGGATTGGCTCCGCTTGCGCCGAGCACGGATGCAACCCAAGCACGCATGGCAATCACCAGCATGGTTCCGACGACCATGCCTACCAGTACCAGGCGAAAGACTCCGGAGAAAAGCAGGGTGAGGATATTGCTCCGGTTTGCGCCCAGGGCCATGCGAATGCCGAACTCGCGTTCGCGGCGGCTGACCGAGTAGGCCATCACGCCGTAGACCCCGATGCTGGCGAGAAGCAGGGCGAGACAGCCGAGGATGGCGGTCACCGTGGTGGACGTTCGCTGCCCGGCGAGCGCGCTGTCGGCCAGACTCTGCAGGCTGGTCACATTGGAGACGGCCTGGCCAGGATCGATCGAGGAGACGGCGCGGCGCGCAGGCTCGGTGAGCGCCAGCGGATCGCCTACGGTGCGAAGAATCATGCTCAGGAAGGATTGCGGATACTGGTCTGCGCTGACGTACATTTGCAGGCCTGCAGGTGTTCCCGGTCCATTGAAATGTGCGTCTGCGGCGATGCCAATGACTTCGTGCCACTCACCTGAGAACTTGACATGCTTTCCGAGCGCGCTCCGGCCGGGCCAGAGCAGCTGCGCCATGTCACGGTTAATGATGATGACCTTTTGCGAACTCACTTGATCGTGCCGGGTGAAGTCGCGTCCTTCAAAAAGGGGCGTCTGTATAGCGGCGAAATAGCCGGGCGTGACGAAATGCCGTTCGGCAAAGGGAAGACGCTTCTGCGCGCCAGGGTCCGAACCTTCATAATCGAAGTCACCGTTGGAGTTTGCCCCCGCAAGAGGCAGGTCGGCGCTGCCGGCTGCGGCCTTCACGCCGGGCAGTGCCGCGAGCTTCTCCTGCAGATTGTCGAAAAAGCGCTGCTGATCCTCCGGCTTCGAGTAGCGAACGGGCGATAGCCCGATGGCCATGGTGAGAACGTGCTGCGTGTTCACGCCCGGATCGACGTTGAGTAACTGCCTGAAATAGAGCGCCATGTTGATTGAGCCGGCGACCAGCAGCATGGAAAGCGCGATCTCGGCAATCACCAGCGCCGAACGGGTTCGGTTCTGCTCGCGCGATTCGGTGACGGTGCGGCCCTGCTGCAGCGCCTGCTTCTCATCGTGACGCAGAATACGCAGCGCCGGCATGATGCCAAAAAGTACGCCTGTGCCGATTGCGAGCACCGATGTGAAAGCCAGGACGGTCGCGTCGAGATGGACATCGGACGGAGGCACGAAGCCTTTGGGCCATGCATCGATCGGGACGTGCAGGAGCCCTTCCGCGATGAGCAGCCCCAAGAATCCTCCTGAAAGCGAAAGCAGCAGGCTCTCGGTCAGAGCCTGCTGCAGCATGCGGCGCGGCGACGCACCCAGGGCCTTGCGTAATGCGAATTCACGCTCACGGTCGGCGGCACGGGCCAGTAGCATGTTCGCAAGATTCACGCATGCGATAAGAAGAATAAAGCCGACAGCTGCCTGCAGCACGAGCATGATCGAACGCAGATTGCCGAAGACGAATTCCTGAAGCGGAACGATATTCACTCCGTGCGTGTTGTCCGGAAACTGCTTGTCGATCTGGGTTTGAATGCCGGCCAGTTCCGTGCGCGCCTGGGCCGGGGTCACTCCCGGGCGTAGCACACCCACGGGAAACAGGTAGTTAGTGCCGTGTTCAATATAGGGCGGCTGAGGCTCGAGCGGAATCCAGACCTGCGCGGGCTGTGCGCCGCTGGGTCGCGGTACCGGAACCACACCTACCACTGTGCAGGCGCGCCCATTGAGGTTAAGAGAGCTGCCGATCGCCGACAGACTGCGGCCCAATTGCTCCTGCCAGAAGGTTTCGCTGAGCATGCATACGGGAGCGGCTCCTTTCTGGTGCTCGGAGGGGAGAAAAATTCGACCGGCCACAGGCTCCATGCTGAAGACAGAGAAGTAGTCGCGCGTGGCGTAGCCTACGTTGACAGTTTGCGGCTCGCCCTTTCCGATCCACGTCATCTGCCCGTTAAATCTCGCCCCGAGGTGCGAGAAGGTTCTGGTACGGGCCTGCCAGTCTTCAAAATCAGGGTAGGAGGCCGATGGATATGAGCCCTGTGGATACACATTCTTGATGGCGATCATGCGCTCCGCGTTGGGGTAAGGAAGCCGCAGCGCTCCATGAATCACGCTGTAAATGGCGGTGTTGGCTCCGATGCCGAGGGCCAGAGTCAGCACTGCAACGAGGGTGAAGCCGGGTGATTTGCGTAGCTGGCGGAGGGCGTAGCGGATGTCATGAAGAATCGTCTGCATGTTTCCTTTGAGTATGGCAAAGGATTCACTGCAAGTTGCGGTCCACGTCGCACCCGGTTAACTCATTGATATGAAAAGCACTCGCGCCGCGGCCGGTGTCCAATATCCGGAGCCGGTGTTCGAGAGTGGACAGGAGCGCGTTTGATTCCAACCGCTAGCGTTGGCGCGCCAGAACCAGCGTGATGTCGTCCGGCTGCTCCTGGCCGCCGATCCAGGTGCGGAGCGACTGCATGACCTGTTCGGAAATCGCCTCGAGCGGAAGGTGTCGATAACGGCGCACTACTTCGACCATGCGTTCTTCGCCGAATTCGCCGAATTCATTTTCGGGCTCGGTGACGCCGTCGCTGTAGGCGATGAGGATGTCGCCTGAGTAAAGCTGCTCAGCTCCCTGCTCGTAACTCATATTGTCGATCAGACCGACCACCGTGCCTCCACGGTCTAGACGTGTGATGGTGTTGTCGGCGCGGAGCAGCAGCGGTGGCAGATGGCCGCCGGTGGAGTAAATGAGCTGGCGTCGAATGCCATCGTAGTGAGCCAGGAAGAGGGTTGCGTATTTCTCCGGTTGCGTACTGCGGTAGATGTGACGATTGAGCAATGCGAGGATCTTGCCGGGCTCCTCGAAGAGCTCGCCGCATTCCAGCTCCGTCTCGCCGATACGCGGGTCGAGCGAGGTTGCCAGTGCTGCGTTGCCCGCGCTCACCAGTTCCATCCCGGCGAAGCGGTAGGCGCGCACCGCCGAGTGCAACGTGGCCATAAGCAGCGCCGCAGAGATCCCCTTGCCGCTGATGTCGCCAAGCGCGATGCCCAGACCGGTTGAGCCGAAAACGAGGAAATCGTAGTAGTCACCACTGACCGTGCGGGCCGGATAGCACGCGCCATGCAGCTCCAGCATGGGCAGCGAGATGTTGGCCAGCGGAAAGAGATTGGCCTGCACCTCCTGCGCGATCGCCAGCTCATTCTGCAGGCGCTCCTTTTCGCGCTGCTCTTCGAGCAGGCGTTCAAGCGACGCGGCCATATTGTTGAAAGACCGGCTGAGAGCGGCGAGCTGATCGTGGCGCGTCACCTGGATGCGGTGCGTGAGATCTCCTTTATCGATGGCCACCGTCGCCTGGTAGAGATCGCGGATGGATTGGGTAATGGTGCGGTTGAGGCGCACGGCCATGATGAAGGCAATCAATTCCAGCAGGCCGAAAAAGATGGCGATGCCGATGAGTAAGTTCTGCACAACGGCAGCGATCGTAAGTGAGCTGATGAAGAGGCGCTGGTAGAGCAGCGAGGGGCGCGAAGTGACGTGAGTGAAGGTGGTGTGCGGCTTGCCCGTCACCCAATCCACGGTTTCGAGCGGCGCATAGAAAGTCACGGGGATGTCGTAGAAGTGCTGCGCTTCGGGAACCGTGCCTCCCTTGACCGCTCTCTTCCGTGCCTCCTCGGCGGTGAGATTGTGTCCGTTAAATACGACGACGGGCCCGCCAGGCTTGGTGACGGGCAACTTGGTACGCCCGCTGTCGCCGACCAGCGTTTCGTTGTCTTCGATGTCGACGTCGGGAACGATGGTGACGCTGCCCAGGCCGCGGGCGATCTGGTCTACATTCTCCTTTTGCAGCGGCAGGCTGGTGATGGTGGTGACAGTGCGGCCGCCGAGGGTGCGGGTGTCAATGGCGCGGAGATAGAGCTTGCCATCGTCGACCACCACCCCGTAGAAATGGCTCTTTGCCCAGGATGGCGGGCGTGTGATGCCGGTGGCGTTCAGGTTCTCCGGAACCAGAGGCAGTCGTTGTCCATCCGCAAAGGCCGCGATCTGCAGCGCAACATGCTCGTGGTCGGTCGAAGTATCGTCGGCTTCAGGCAGCGTGACGCTGCGAGCCCTGGGGTCGGCGGCCACAGAGTGGGCGACGTGCATATCAAAGGCGCGATTGGTCGAAGAGATATGGGCCAGCTCGGAATCGATCTCCGCAGTAGTCGCAAAAATGGCGAACTGGCCGGAGAAAACGTACATCAGGATCACCGCCAGCGTGACGAAGAGCACCACCGGCGCAAGACCCATCAGCAGATAGGTGACGACCAGCCGGTTGCTCAGCTTCCAGAGAAGACGCCCGAAGATCCACCGCCAGAGCAGCGGAATGCATAGCAGGATCAACAGAAAGAACGTGAACGCGCTGATGGATTGGAAGGCAAGACCGGCCCTGCCGGGGAAAATTCTTCCTACAGCGAGACACAGATAAACAACCAGCAGCCAGAACGCCAGGCGGTGAATTTTTCCCTTGGGCGGATCGCGACGCAGACGCCGGAATACGCCGACTTCAAAATTGCGGAGATGTCCCATCTGTCAGAGATGAGTTTAGCTGAAAAAGGCAGATTAAAAAGCGGATAGCTAAGGTCCAGCCAGCAAAGTCCGCAGCTGAGAAGCGATTAGCTGACAGCGGTCAACAAAAATCCCAATGGCAACAAAGATCCCAGTGGCATTGCGTCAGGATATTCGCGAACCGGGCTTAAGGCGCTCGGTTCCGGGCTAAGGTTGCTCTGCTAGCATCGAAACAGGCACCTCCTTCCCCATGATTACCATTAAGCCTGCAGCTACGCCCGACTCGATTGCTGATCGGCCAGCACTGCCGTCAGCGAACGCAGGCTGGAGGCCGCAGATCGTCTCTCTGGCGCGTTATCTTGCGCAGAGCGAAGTTCATACTTACGCCTTCAGCGTGGCCGCGAACGCCATCCTCTCACTCTTTCCCTTCATTGTGATGACCTGGACCATATTGCGGCATGTCTTTCGCTCTCCTTCGATGGAGGGCGTGCTTGGCGATATGCTTCGATACTTTCTGCCCGCGCATCAGGACTTCGTGGTTAAAAACATGGGCCTGCTGGCGCACGCGCGAGGCCGGGTGCAGATCATTTCGGTGGTAACCCTGCTGATCTCCTCGACCGGAGTCTTCATGCCACTCGAAGTCGCCCTGAACCGGGTGTGGGGAGTCACGAAAAACCGTTCTTATCTGATGAACCAGATGATCTCGCTGGGACTGGCTTTTTCGGTCGGCTTGCTCGCTCTCTTCTCTATCGCTTTTACCGTCGCGCAGAACAGCCTGCTGTCGATCATTTTCTCGGGCAAGACAGAAAACGCAGTCTTTACCTTCCTGGCCCATGCCGTTCTGCAACTTTCGGCCGCTATCTTCAGCATCGGCATCTTCTTTCTCATTTACTGGATTCTGCCCAACCGCAAGCTGCCCATCGCGGCGGTGCTGCCCACGGCTATCGTCACCGGCCTGTTCTGGGAGGTGGCCAAGATTCTGTATGTTTTCGTTCTGCCGTGGTTGGATCTCGAAGCAGCCTACGGACCATTTTCGGTTTCCGTGAGCCTTATGATCTGGGCCTTTCTTACCGGGCTGGTTCTGCTCTCCGGAGCGCACCTCTCGGCCACGCGCTATACCCTGCGTCTGGCGCATGAAGCGGATGTGGAAGCCAGTCGAGAAGCTGGGAAGAAAGGATCTCTGCCGTAAATCGAGTGATATAGAAGGGCTGGTCAGAGCGCCCTTTTGCGTTCGACTGTAGCCCGCATTGCCCCCGTGGAGATTCCTCCATCGACAAGCAGCGTCTGTCCAGTGACATAGCGGCTCGCTTCCGAAGCAAGAAAGACGATTGCGCCATCGAGGTCATTGGGCGCGCCCGGGCGCTTAAGCGGAATGCGCTCCTTGAGATACTCGACCCAGCCCGGATCTTCGTACATGACTTTGTTTTGCTCGGTCTTGAACCATCCCGGCGCGAGGCAGTTCACAGTGATTCCGTGCTTCCCCCAGTCATCGGCCAGGCTCATAGTGAGCTGGCGGATGCCGCCGCGGCTGGCGGTATAGGGAGCCAGTCCCGCGTATCCAAAGACACTGGTGACCGAACCGATGTTGATGATGCGTCCATAGTTACGGGGAATCATGTGCCGGGCCACGGCTTGCGCAACGAAAAAACTGCCGCGCAAGTTTGTGTCGAGCACGAGATTCCAGTCGTCCCAGGTCACATCGAGGGCGGGCTTCCTCACATTGCATCCCGCATTGTTAACCAGGATATGGATCTGACCAAAGGCTGCCTGCGCATCCTCGGCGAACTTTTGAATGCTGGCGTGGTCGCGCACGTCGAGTTCCAGTGAGACGGCGCGTCGGCCGAGCGCCTGGATTTCCGCTTCGAAGCCGGCGGGTGCCTCGCGCTTGCGGCTGGTCAGGATGAGGTCAGCGCCGGCCTTCGCCAATGCGCGTCCGAAATATTGGCCGAGTCCGCGGCTGGCTCCGGTGACGAGCGCGACCTGGCCAGTCAGATCGAACAGGTCATCACTCATTCGAAAGCTCCTGGCTCATCGCGCGGGTTCTCCTGTTTGAGAAGGCGTCAGCACCACCTTCATCAGGTTCGGTTCGCCCCTGTGCAGCCGCTCGAACCACTGCGGACCTTCTTCAAGCGGGGCTACAGCGGTGATAAGCGGCGTGACCCTGATCGCGCCGGTGCGCATCAGTTCGATGGCCTCGGGATACTCACCTGATGAAGCAGCCGAGCCCTGCAGGCGAATCTGACGGCTGACAACCTTCTGCAGAGGCAACCTGACTTCGGGCGTGATGTTTCCAATCAGTGTTACGGTTCCACCTTTGCGTACGCTGTCGATGGATGCAGCTACGGTTTCGTCTCTGCCGACAGCTTCGAAGACCACATCGACCCCCTTGTTGCGGGTAAGCTTCATCACTTCTGCAATCATGGCTGCTCCGGAAGCATGGATCACCTCATCGGCGCCCATCTCTGCCGCCAACTTCAAGCGTGTCGCATCGACATCGGCAATGAAGACACGCGCGCAGCCAGCCGCGCGTGTAGCCTGCAAGGTCAGCAATCCAATCATGCCGGCGCCGATGACCAGCGCCGTCCGGCAATCGCTCATGCCTGCGACACGCACGGCGTGCAGCGCGACTGAAACAGCTTCGAGCATCGCGGCTTCGGCGAAGCCGAGTTCGTCTGGCAGCCGATAGACGATGCGCTCGGGAACGACGACATATTCGGCAAAGGCTCCGTGACGACGGTAATCTCCACAGGAGACGCCGACCACCTGCCGATTGTCGCAGAGATTGACGTCGCCGGCACGGCAGTACTCGCACTCGCCGCAATAGACGGTGGAGTCGAAGGTCACGCGGTCTCCAGCAGTGAATTGGCGGACCCCATCACCAACCCCGGCGACGGTGCCCGCTGCTTCATGTCCCATCACCAACGGCGGAATACGCCGCCCCGACGAACCGTCATATCCGTGCACATCGCTACCGCATATGCCGCAGGCAGCTACCCGCACTAGCAGCTCACCCGGCCCAGGTACAGGACGAGGCATTTCATCCGTGATGTCGAGCTTGTTGTATTCAGAGAGCAGGAGCGCTTTCATGAAGAGAAAAGTCCTCAGGCATAGAGTACTCTGACGAGCACGATATGACCGAACGTTTCAGCCCCGCTTGTTGCCACTCAGCACCAGCTTGCCGATGGTCGCCAATTGCATATTGGATGTTCCCTCATAAATCTTCCCGATCTTGGCGTCGCGGTAATACTTCTCCACCGGATAGTCCTTGACGAAGCCGTAGCCGCCATATACTTCCACTGCCTGACTGGCCACGCGCTCCGCTACCTGCGAAGAAAAGTATTTGGCCATCGCCGCTTCGCGAACATAGTCCAGCTTCGTGTCCTTCAATCGCGCTGCGTTGTAGACCAGCAGGCGCGTTGCTTCGATCTCCGTCGCCATCTCCGCGAGCGCAAATTGCACCGCCTGAAATTCTGCGATGGGCTTTCCGAACTGCTTGCGCTCCTGCGCATACCTGGCGGCACAATTCCACGCGCCCTGGGCGAGGCCGAGCATCTGGGCTCCGATGCCAATGCGGCCCTCGTTCAGCGTCTCAATCGCGATCTTGTAGCCCTTGCCCGGCTCGCCCAATACATTATCCACGGGCACGCGGCAATCTTCCAGGATCAATTCACAGGTCGAGGAGGCGCGGATACCGAGCTTGTCCTCCTTCTTGCCGACAGTGAATCCGGGACAATCCTTCTCCACTAAAAAGGCCGTGATGCCCTTGTATCCCGCCGCGGGATCGAGCGTGGCGAAGATGATGAAGAGTCCGGCTTCCTTAGCATTCGTGATCCAAAGCTTCTGACCGTTCAGAATGTATTCGTCTCCGCGCTTTTCTGCGCGGGCCTGCAACGCGAACGCATCCGAACCTGAAGCGGCTTCGCTCAATGCATAGGCTCCGACCATCTCGGAAGCCATGCGCGGCAGAAAGCTCTTCTTCTGCTCGGGCGTTCCCCAGCGCAGCAGAGCATTCACGCACAGCGTGTTCTGCACATCGACCAGTACGCCGACCGACGGATCGATTGCGGATATCTCCTCAACGGCAAGAATAGCCTCGAAGAATGAGCCCCCCGAGCCGCCATATTCCACAGGGATTTCAATTCCCATGAGCCCCAGTTGGAACAATTGCTGCAATAACTCGGGTGAGAAGTGCTGCTCCTCATCCATCTGGCGTACCAATGGGCCAATTGTTTGCTGCGAGAACTCGCGCACGGTTGAGCGGAAGAGCTGCTCGTCTTCATTCAAATGGGTCAGTGGAAGGGGCGCGGAAGCGACAACGGTTTCAGGCGGCATGGAATTCCTCAGCGGTGTATGAAAACCGTTGAGTGTAGCACCTGGGACGATATCGGGACAGTGCGGCTTGCCCAGAAGACAAGCCGCCGGGGATCTCTATGGCAAAACCAGAGAAGATGTGTCCTATTGGGCCCTGTTCCAGGTCGCAGCTCCCTGATGGTCGCGTCGACTTGAACGTTCTGGCTTCGAGATACAGTATCTCTGGTTTTGCTTTAGTGATGGGAGAACGGGGTGTCCCAATGATAGATCAGCTCAAGATAGCCGAGTTGTCCGGTCTGGCCGGCAGGATAGATCTTTCGCACGACAGTCCTGCCCCACGCATGTCCGTAGTACAGGTTAACGTCCAGATGCGAAGTGGCATGCCAATCCGAGCTGATATCGGCAAAGCTGTTAAAGGACGAAAAACCGTTACTGGGACGTCCCGTGAATCCGAAGACCTTGTTGTCGAAGGCTCCGCCGCCCTGGTACCAAAGATCTTTATTGGAGGTGAGTTGCAGCCAGTGCAGATCGCTGCGCAACTCCCACGTCTTCAAGGGACGGTCGACGATTTGTACGAACCCGTCCTTCAGGTTCATCAGATTGTAGATAGGGGTTCGGGCGTAGACGCGCGGAGTTGGCAAAATCTCAAAAAAAGTACCGTGCGTGTTGTCGTTCGGGTTGTTGTCGCCGCTGCTCCGCCACCATCCGCCGCGCAGCCAGGGGGTGCTGGGAATGTGAAGAAATTGGTAGCCGCCTTCGACAGTGGCGGCGCCCGCGCGATGCCCCTGCGGTCCCCACCGCCCATTTTGCAGCGCACCCCAGCCTACAAAGTCGAATTGCCCGGAACCGGCCGGAATAGCGGTGAGAAAGTTGCCGCCATATGTGCCTATCCTGATGTTGTCGTGGTCTAGCTGGCGTACGGGGAGCGGACGGTTGTCTGTCTTTGTCAGGCCGGTGCGGCCATCGTGATAGCCAATGGCAAATACACGCCACAGAATGTGGTCCTGCCAATCTGACTTGGTATACGCGAGATACTGAGTGTCGACATTTATCCCGGGATTGCCATTCATGTTGAATACGCCCTGATCGGCGCGGCCAGCCATGAAGGTGACGTCCCATGTTCCTTCGCCGTAGTGAGCGTCGACTTCGTCAAAACTGCGTTGTGCGTTGGTAAAACCGAAGTTGCCAATCAGCCGCTGCGCCACGCGGTTGGGCTGGATCCAGGCCAGCGTGGGATTTTTCGGCTTTGTTTCCATGCCTTCGACGAATTCGACACGCCCCAGCCGGATGTTCTTGTCCAAGGCGGCGTCATATCGAAAGAAGCCCTGCTTGAGAAACGCCGCAACTGGCCACGAGTTGTTGCCATTTGACGCGTAATAAGTGGCACCGAGACCGAGCTGGCCCTGGGCGGTGTTAGAGCTTACCGAGTTGCTCGGCGCGTTGAGGATTGTGGGCTGGGTTATCTCTACCTTCCAGTCCCAGCGGGCGAGGCTTTGTGAAACTCCAAAGCGCAGCAAAGACTCGCCGTAGCCATAGGAGTTATCGTAAGGCGGGGCTTCATACCAACTCCAGCCGATGCCGCGTGCACGCTCATATACAAAGAAAGTCACGGGATGACCGCTGGCGGCCGCCTGTGGGGCCTGGGCTGGTTGCGAGGTTGGGCCGGATGAAGTCTGGCCGGACAACGATAAAGTGCCTGCAGCTGACAATAAGACCAATGAGCAAATCAAACGGCGCAAACTTGCCTCCAAAGTGGTTCGTTCAATTCCTGCCAGACTCTATTTCCGGCTTGCAGATTTCCAAATGCCCCTACATCCGCTCCCTTGCATCCACACATCTCAACTGTCTCTGCGGGATGAGGGCAGCCGGGGAGTGGAGCGGGTTTTCAAAGCATGGGTTGGACCAAAGATGAAGGCACGGAGCAGAAACGGTCAACCAACTAAAGATTGAGATTTATCTCAACCTACGCGCAGGCGAACCACAGAGGTACAAGCCATCAATAAGAGGTCAACCTAAAGTTTGAGATAATAATCCATCGCCGGGTCGAAGACGCGGCCTTTCGGTTTGAGTAATGTTGGGAGCGTTCCTGCACGTTCCAATAAGGTGAGTGTCAATGGCTGCTTCCAATCCAAGCATCCCCCATATAGCTGTTGCTTCTGCTTCGGGCCAAAGTCTTTATGACAAGCTGAATTCGCAGTGGCATGAGCGGGCGCTGTTCGTATTTATGGCAATCGTGCTCGCGCACTGGGGTGAACACCTGGCGCAGGCCTACCAGATCTGGGTAATGGGCTGGCCGCGTCCGAAGGCAAACGGGATTCTGGGGCTGTGGTATCCGTGGCTGATCAAATCCGAGGTTCTGCATTATGCATATGCCCTGATCATGCTCATCGGGATATGGGTGCTGCGCAAAGGGTTCACCGGCCTCAGCCGCAAATGGTGGACGGTGGCCCTCGTCATCCAGTTCTGGCATCATATCGAGCACCTCCTGTTGATCACGCAGGCGTTCGTTCTCCATCACAATTTCTGGGGCAAGCCGGTGCCGGTAAGCGTTTTGCAACTGGTGTTTCCGCGAGTGGAACTCCATCTTTTCTATAACTCGGTCGTCTTCATTCCGATGGTCATCGGCATGTACTACCATATGTTTCCGCCCAAGGGAGAAGCACAGCAGGCAACCTGCACCTGCTCCTGGCGCAAAGACGAGGCGGAGGAAGACGCAGCCTGCGCTGCCTGATTCTTACGTTTACTTGCCGGTTGTATGTTGGGGTATGGATTCGATGACAGGGCGTATCGCCGGGGGTCGCCGCGTGGCGGCCCCTCAGTTTTGTAGAGGGCTTCTTGCTTTGGCCTGTCTGGGAACCCTGGCAGCAACGGCGTGTCATCAGGCTAACGATGGCGCGTCAGACATTTCGGTGCAGCAGCAGATTACGCCGCAGCCAGTGCATGTAGGTCCGGCTACGGTTGCAGTACAGCTCGCGGACGCGGCGGCAAAGCCTGTCAGCGATGCCACTATCATGGTGGAGGCGGATATGTCTCACCCTGGCATGAGTCCCGTTTTCGGGGCGGCGGGCAAGACGGGCCCTGGCAGCTATCAGGCACATATTAACTTCAACATGGGCGGCGATTGGGTGGTGCTGCTTCACATCAAGCTAGCCGATGGCCGGAAGATCGAACGCCAGGTGGACGTGAGAGGCGTCCGAACCAATTAAGGATTTGTCTGCAACCTTCTCCAATTCGACTGCGCCTGACGACCTTGACGACGTAGAAGCTGCGCCGTTCGATGTGCTGCTTGTTCCGGTGATCGGCCGATTCCTGATGTGGCGGCATTCGCGCACGCTGCTGCAGATTCCGTTATTGCTGGTCAGTGTCGTCATGATTCTGCATGGACTCTTCGGGCCATCGATCTCTCCGAAGAACCTGGCGACGGTGTTGACCTGGGTGCACTTTCGCGGGGCGCTGGT
>DATAQX010000196.1:0-13444 GCA_036264455.1 Silvibacterium sp.
GTGTTCATGAAGAGATCGACATAGCGCTGGCGATAGCGCAGCTCGACGTCGGCGAGGCCGTGATACTTCTCGGGCAGCGCAAGCATGGCCTTGGCGAGGAAGGTGATGGTCTCGACGTGTACGGTTAGCTCGCCGGTGCGGGTGCGGAAGAGATATCCGGAGACTCCAATGTGATCGCCCAGGTCGAGGAGTTTGTAGAGCTCGAAAGTCTGTTCGCCGACGGCGTCTTTGCGGACATAAATCTGCAGGCGCTCGCCGTTCTGCTGAAGCTGCGCGAATCCTGCTTTGCCCTGCAGGCGGATGGCCATGATGCGACCGGCGACGGAGACATTGGCGCGCGAGGATTCCAGGTCTTCGGCGGTAGCGTTGTCATAGCGGCTGCGAATTTGCGCCAGCGTGTGGGTCGCGGAGAATGAATTCGGGTAAGCTGGCTGGCCGAGGGCCTCGATCTGCTTTAGCTTTTCCTGGCGGAGAGCGAAGAGGTTTCGCTCGAAGTCTGACTCGAACACTGGGCTTCCTTGAATGAAAATGCTCTTGCCAGTATAGCTTTGGCTGCGGCAGCAGCGTCGATCACGGGCCTATACCGCCTGTGCTGATGTATAACAGCATGGTAATGCATGCTCCGAATCCAAAATCCGAGCCTAAAAAAGCCCAGAACGGTGCTGCGATGGATACGCTGGTGAAGGCAGAGAGCCTGCTGCAGATCGCCTTTGTGTTGCCGGCGGCTGTGCTGATCGGCTGGGGAGGCGGTGTACTGCTCGACCGGTGGCTGCACACACATTGGATTTACATTGTCGGCTTGCTGCTCGGCGCGGCTGCGGGATTGCTTGAGGTCGTGCGGCAGGCGTTGCGGGCGGGCGGGAAGCAGGAATGAGTGAAACGAATTCACTATCGAACTATTCAGATGCTGACCTGAAGGCGACGATGCGGCGGGCGCTGCGGATGACGGCAGCGATGGCCGTCTTCGGCTTTGGCTTGATAACCTTTCTCTTCACCTGGAAGAGCGGAGTTCCTTTTCTCGCTGGAGCGCTGGTTTCGGCGACGGGTTTGTACGAGTGGCAGCAACTGATCGAGCTGATGAATGCAAAGCTCGACAAGCAGAAGACTCCGCGATCGACGGGCTGGGTTCTGGGGATGTTTTTCCTGCGGCTGACGTTCGCCGCGGCGGTCATCTATGTTAGTCTAAAGTGTTTCAAAGGAGCGTATTACGCGCTTGCAGCAGGTCTGGGCCTGATGGCCTTAGCACTGCTTATCGAAGTCGCGCGCCAGTCCCGCTCCTGAGAAGCAAATCAACGAATCGCAGGAATCATGCACGACTTACTCCTTTCGCTGACGCGACTGCTGAACCATCTCTTTGCCGCGCCGCTGACGGCCCTGCTCACCAGGCTGGGCATTCATGTCGTGCATCCGAATGCGCCGATTACCAACGGCCAGACGATGCAACTGGTTTTGGCTGCGGTGATGCTGCTTTTCTTCATCATCACGCGCCTTACGCTGAATGTGGAGAAGCCGGGAACGGCGCAGAACATCGCGGAGTCAGTGCATGAATTTGTAAGTGGCCAGGCGGACGCGATCATCGGCCACGGCTTCGAACCGTTCGTGCCGTACGCGACGATGATTGTGATATTTGTGCTGAGCTGCAATTTAGTGGGCCTGCTTCCGGGGCTCGAAACGCCGACAGCGAATCCATCGGTTCCGCTGGGCCTCGCGATTCCCACATTTCTGTACTACAACTGGCATGGTCTGCGCGCCCACGGAGTCGGTGGATACGCCAAGACATTTCTGGGCCCGGTCTGGTGGATATCGTGGCTGATAGCTCCGATTGAGATTATCTCCAACCTGGCTCGCGTGATGTCGCTGACGATTCGTCTTTACGCGAACATGTTTGCGAGCGACCTGTTGACGCTGGTGTTCTTTTCGATGGTGCCGATCGGCCTGCCGATCATCTTTCTGGCGCTGCACCTTGGTGTCGCCCTTATTCAGGCCTACGTTTTCATGCTGCTGACGCTCATCTACCTGTCGCTGGCGGTTGCGCACGAACACTGATTTTGAGTTACACCCGGCTCGGCGGAGCGCTTCCGCTGCCGCAGCCGTCGCCGTGAGCGTGAGGGGGCCAGCACGGTGAGCCTCAACCACCCACTGACGGTAATTCATAAGGGAAGCAGGAGGAAGTATGCGTAAACTTCAGTATGTTTTCATGACGCTGGCCGTGTTGTTCATGGCCATGCCAGCGTTCGCTCAATCAGGTGGGAATGGCACCGTAAGTCTGGTGCCGATTGGCGCCGGTGTCGGCATGGCGATTGCCGCAGGACTTTGCGGCCTTGGCCAGGGCAAGGCGACTGCGTCGGCTGTCGAAGCTCTGGCACGCAATCCAGGAGCCCGCGCGGGCATTCAGACGCTGCTCATTCTTGGACTGGCGCTGATCGAGTCGCTCACGCTCTTCACGCTGGTCGTCATCTTCCTCCAGGTGAAGTAAGCGCGATTCAGAATTGTGAAACGATGAAGGCCTCTGGTGCGCCAGAGGCCTTCGTGTGTTGACACTATTGGACGGCGGGGAGTTGTCCCGCGATGGTTTCCGCGGCGCCGCTGCAGACCGGTCTTCCTTTCGTAATATTTAGATTTGTTGGGGGATGCCGGGAAAGGGCCCATTCCGGTTGAGCGCAATCCGTATATCACACGGCCAGAACGACTGTTATTGGAAACAGGAAGGCGGGGCGGGGAAAGCCTTTCCGGAGGCAGATGCTCTCCGGCTCACTGCCTGGGATCAGGAATGCGCAAATGCTGTCGGCTAACGCTGGGCTGAGGTCGTGTCTGGTGCGGAGGTGTTCACGGCCGGAAAGGTTGCGGCTCCGGCTTTGGCCGTGGCCAGAATTCTCCCCGGGACAATTCCGAGGATGAGCGTGGCAGCGACGGTGAGCAGCAGGGCAAAGAGCAGAGGTACGGAAGCGCGGGGAACAGAGGATACAGGCGATGCGTCCGCCGCCTTTGAGTAGATGGCGGTGGCTACCCGCAGGTAGTAGAACGCGGCAATACCGCTGTTGATAAGGCCGATGACGGTAAGCCAGATGAATCCGGAATGGAGCGCGGCGGAGAAGACGTAGAACTTGCCGAAGAATCCACCGGTGAAGGGGATACCGATAAGGGATACGAGGAAGAAGGCCATCGTGGCGCCGAGCAAAGGCGAACGGTAGGCCAGACCGCGATAGTCCTCGATCAGGGTGAGGCGATCGTCGAAGCCGCCAGCATGACTCACGACGGCGAAGATGCCGACATTCATTGCGGCGTAGCTGACGGCGTAGAAACTGGCGGCCGCGACTCCATCCGCCGAAAGCGCAGTGAAAGCGACGAGGAGATATCCGGCGTGCGCGATGGAGGAATAGGCCAGGAGGCGCTTTACATTCTTTTGCCGCAATGCGCCAAGGTTGCCGATCGTCATCGAAAGAACTGCGAGCCACCAGATAACCGGGATCCAATGCGCGTGCAGCGAGGGGATTGCTCCATAAAGAACGCGCAGCAGAACGGCAAAAGCGGCGGCTTTGGGCGCGGTGGACATGAGGGCTACGACAGGTGAAGGCGCACCTTCGTAAACATCGGGAGTCCAGACCTGGAAGGGGGCCGCGGAGACCTTGAACGCCAGTCCAACCAGGACCATGCCAAGGCCGGCTGCTGCCAACAAGGGTAGGTGGGTCAGTGAAAGCCGCTGGGCGACCGTATAAATGGCTGTCGATCCGGTTGCGCCGAAGATCAGTGCGACTCCGTAGAGGAAAAACGCGGTGGCGAAAGAGCCGAGAAGGAAATACTTGATTGCCGCTTCCGGCCCCTTAGCACTTTTGTTGCGGAAGCCGGCAAGAATGTAGGTTGAAATCGATGAGATCTCGAGGGCGATGAAGACCAGCAGTAATTCGACTGCGCTGGTCATCAAAAGCATGCCGGTTGCGCCGAAGACAACCAGCGCGAAGTACTCGCCCAGGGCATTGGTAGTGGCGCTGGTTGCGTCGAGCGCGATCAGAAGCGAAGCGAGCACGATTCCACAGATCAGAACATGGAAGAAGACGCTGAAGGCGTCGATCTGGACGAAACCGAAATACGCCGTGCCCGCTGGCAGCTGATATTGGTACAGGCTGGCGGCAAGCGCCGCGATGACGCCGACAACGGCAAGCCACCCCATGGATTTTCGGTTTACGGAGCGGGGTAGTAGCGGCTCGATGAGCATGATGAGCACGCCGGTGAGGGCAAGGATCAGCTCAGGCAGAATGTGAAGGATGTCCGGTGAAGTAGTCATCGCCTCTCCGCCAGGGCAGTGCCTGTTGATGTGACGGCGCCGGTTGAGAGAGAGGCGGCCGAGTGGTCTGAAGCATGAACAAGAACGCGCGCCTGGCCTTGAGAGTTGGTACTGTTGGCCAGGTTGCTCACGGCGCCGTTGATTGCATGCATCCAAAAAGGCGACGCGACGCCCATGACCAGCATGAGCAGGGCCATGGGCACAAGGGCGAGATACTCGCGCGCGACGAGATCGGGAGCGGTGCTGCCTGTGACCAGCGGCGATTCAGGTCCATAGAAGATGCGCTGGATCATCCAGAGCATGTAGGCGGCTCCGAGGATTACGCCGATGGTGGCCGCTGCCACCCATCGCTCATGGCCGGCGAAGCTGCCGCTGAGAATCAGAAATTCTCCAACAAAGCCGTTGAGGATCGGCAGGCCGACAAACGAGAGCGCGGTGATGACGTAGAACGTGGCCATGTTGGGCAGCTTCGCTGCGAGTCCTCCATACTGCGACATTTCGTAGGTGCCGTAGCGCTCATGCAGGAAGCCTACAAGGATGAGGAAGGCGCTCCCCGTGAGTCCTTCGTTGAGGATCTGATAAACCGCGCCATTCAGCCCTGCGAGCGAGAAACAGAAGATGCCGAGAGTACAGAAGCTGAGCGCGCTCAACATCGCATAGGACACCAGACGCCTCACGTTGGTCTGGACCAGAGCGATGCAGGCCCCATAAAGGATACCGATCACGGCGAGGGCGATCATGCAAGGAGCGAAGATACGGGCCTGAGCAGGGAAGAGGCCGAGGTTGAAACGGAGGATGGAGTAAAGGCCCAGTTTGCCGGCGACCACCATCGCCATCGCGGTTGGAGCTTCATAAATCGTGTCGCTGAGCCAGCCGTGCAGGGGAAAGACCGGGACCTTGACGGCAAATGCCACCAAAAATGCAAGAGCCATCCACCATAAGGCCTGGGGCGTGAAAAGTGCGCTGTTTGTGGTGAGGGCGTGCTGCAACTCAACGTAGTCGAAGGTGCCGGTTTTGGCGTAGAGCCAGAGGATGGCGACGAGGAACAGCGCGGAGGGGATAAATGTGTAGGAGAAAAACTTCAGCGCGGTCTTCGGTCCACGCTCGCGTCCGAAAATGGCGATCAGGATAGCCATGGGGACGAGCGATAGCTCCCAGAAGCCGTAGTACAGGAACATATCGAGCGCCACGAAAACGCCAATCATGGCCGTCTGCTGCAGCAGGAAGAGGAAGTAAAACTCTTTGGTTCGCTTCTCGATGACGTTCCACGAGGCGAGCACTCCGACGACGGCAAGGAAACCGGTGAGGACGACGAGCCACATGGAGATACCGTCGATGCCGAGGTGATAACCGATCCTGGGGCTCGCGATCCAGGGGTGATTCTCTTCAAACTGGAAGCCCTGTTGCCCATACGCGAAGTGATATGGCAGGTGCAGGGTCAGCCCAAACGTAACGAGGGTGACCAGCAGGGTCCACCACTGGATGATGCGGCCTTTGCGCGGCAGCAGCGCCACGACAATTGCGCCGGCGGTGGGCACGAATGTCGTGAGCGTCAATATGGAATCAGTCAGCACGAATACATTCCTTGTTTCTGTCTCATCGTGACTTGTTATTGCGGCGCAAAATGCGCTGTGTATCCGAAATAGGCTGCGATGAGCAGGACGGCTGCGCCAAGTGCAAGCCAGCCTGCATACGAACGAATATTGCCCGATTGCACACGCTGTACAATCGCGCCGAGCCCCTGCGCGGTAGCACCGGCGGCGTAGCCGGCGCCGTCGATCACTCCGCGGTCAAAGAGTCCTTTAAGGAGATAGCGGGAAATGAGCAGCAGCGGTGTGACGATGAGAGCCCCGTAGATCTGGTCCACCCAGTATTTATTGAGCAACATCGCATAGGTAACACGGAGCTGATTTGCGAGTTTGGCCGGCAACTCCGGCTTCGCATAGTAAAAGATGTGCGCAGTGAGCCAGCCGGCAATGGCAACTAACATCGAGACACCGGCGAGAATCAACTCCAGACTTGAATTCCCGGCACCCGCCGTGTGTGTGACCGAGCCAAGCAGTGGCTCGAGGAAGTGCCCAATCTCATCGTGACCGTGCATGGCGACTGGTACTCCGATCCAGCCTCCGATTAGGGATAGGATGGCGAGGATCACAAGGGGAACGAGCATAATGGCCGGGCTCTCATGGATGCCGTGGCCGTGATCACCGTGCGCAGCTTCCGGTGTTCGACTCACTCCGAAGAACGTCAGGTACCAGAGCCGGAACATATAGAAAGCCGTGAGGAACGCGGTGAATAGTCCGATGAACCACAGTACCTTGCTGCCGTATGGCGAGATGAACGTAGCGTACAGAATCTCGTCCTTGCTGAAGAAGCCGGCGAAGGGCCAGGGGCCAGAAATGGCCAGGACGGCGAAAGTCATCGTCCAGAATGTAACCGGAATTTTCTTGCGCAGGCCGCCCATCACGCGGAGATCCTGCTCGCCGCCCAGCGCATGAATGACCGATCCGGCAGCAAGGAAGAGCAGCGCCTTGAAGAAGGCGTGTGTCACCAGATGGAAGATAGCCTGTGAGTATGCCGCGACGCCGCAGGCCAGAAACATGTAGCCCAGCTGCGAGATCGTGGAGTAAGCAAGCACGCGCTTGATGTCGGTCTGCACGAGGCCGATGGTTGCGGCAAAGAGAGCCGTGGCCGCGCCGATGACAGCGACTGTACTCAGGGCCAGGGGAGAACGGTCGAAGAGAGGGTGGGTCCGCGCGATCATGTAAATTCCGGCGGTGACCATGGTGGCGGCGTGGATCAATGCGGAGACCGGGGTGGGACCTTCCATCGCGTCCGGCAGCCAGACGTAGAGAGGAATCTGTGCGGATTTACCGGTCGCGCCCAGCACGAGGAAGAGTGCGATAGCGGTGAGGACTCCGCCCTGCCACTCGGGATGTTGCGCGATCTGGGAGAAGACTCCGTTGAAGCTGAGGGTGCCGAAGTGGGCGATAAGCAGGAACATGGCGAGCAGGAAGCCGAAGTCGCCGATGCGGTTGACCACGAAGGCTTTCATGCCGGCATTTGCAGCCGAGTCTTTCAGGAAATAAAAGCCGATGAGCAGATAGGATGCGAGACCGACGCCCTCCCAGCCGACGAACATCAGCAGGAAGTTCTCCGCGAGCACCAGGACGAGCATGAAGAACATGAAGAGATTCAGGTAAGCGAAGAACCGCCAGTAACCCTCTTCGTGGGCCATGTATCCGACAGAGTAGATGTGGATGAGGAAGCCTACACCCGTAACTACGAGCAGCATGACCATGGTGAGCTGATCGAGCTGCAAGGAGAAGTCGGCATGGAAGCTCCCAGTCCAGATCCAGGTGCCCAGGTTTTCGATGTAGGGAATGGTCAACGAAGGAAACTGGAACCAGATCTTCACGACCTGAGCGAACGGAATGAGGGTTGCAATGAGAGCTACAGTGGATACAAACGCCCTGGGCAGCTTGCGGCCAAGGAGACCGTTCACCAGAAATCCGGCGAAGGGAACGAGCGGAATCAGCCAGAGGTTGAGGGAGCCGGTCATAGTTTCATCAAGTCGATCTGATCGACGTTAAGTGTGCTGCGGGTGCGAAAGATAGCAATAATGATGGCGAGACCCACGGCAGCCTCTGCCGCGGCAACAACCATCACGAAGAAGACAAAGATTTGTCCGCTGACCTGATGCCAGTGATGCGCAAAGGCGATGAAGGTCAGGTTGACGGCATTGAGCATGAGCTCAATCGACATGAAGACGGTAATAATGTTGCGCTTGATCAGAAACGCTGCGACTCCGATGGAGAAGAGGATGGCGCTCAGGATCAGATAATAGGCGATCGGGACCATCGCTCAGTGCTCCTTTCGCGCCAGGACAACCGCGCCGAGTATGGCCACAAGAAGCAGGATCGAAGTGACTTCAAAGGGCAGCAATAAATCGCGGAAAAGCACCCGGCTCAGGTCACTCGTAGTCACCAGGTAATCGCCGAGGCGGGCACCGCCCAGAGACCCGCGATTCGAGAGGAAAATGTAGACGAGCATCGCGAGCAGGATGGCTGCGCCGGGAAATCCGACGAGATACGCCGCCTTGCTGCCGTGGGTGCGGTCTTCGCGGCCCGCGTTGAGCAGCATGATGACAAATGTGAAAAGCACCATGATGGCGCCGGAGTAAACGATGATCTGGGCCGCAGCGAGGAACTCAGCTCCGAGCATCAGATAAAGCACAGCCAGTGAACTCATCACGACGATGAGCGAGAGCGCGGAGTTGATAGGGTGCCGCTGGAGCAGAAGGTTCAGGGCTCCCGCCACGCACAAACCGCCAAAGATGAAGAACAGAACGAGATGCATGTCTTCAGTTGCTCACTCGACATTACGAAACAGCGTAAAAGTTCAGGAAACCGGAAGGACGATTGTAAACCACACTAGGTGGTGCGAAGGGCAAGCAAAAAGCTTGTTACAACAATATTTAGGATCGCTACCGGCAGCAGAACCTTCCAGCCGAAACCCATCAATTGGTCATAACGGAAGCGAGGCAGCGTTCCCCGCACCCAGATATAGAGAAAGAGAAAAAAGAAGACCTTTGCGACAAACCAGAAGATCGGCAACAGGTTCTGAATAATGGGTCCCCCGATGGCCGGGAAAAGGTTGCCGAAGGGGCTTGACCATCCGCCAAGAAAGAGCAGCGTAGCGACGCAGCCGACGGTGATCATGTTGGCATACTCGGCCATGAAAAACATGGCGAACTTCATTGAGCTGTACTCCGTGTGATAGCCGGCGGTGAGCTCAGTTTCCGCTTCGGGCAGATCGAACGGAGCACGATTTGTCTCGGCGTAAGCGGCCATCAGGTAGATAAAGAAGGCCACGAACTGGAAGCCTCCAAAAAAATTCCAAGAGAGCAGGCCATGCGTGGACTGGGTGTTAACGATGTCGCGCAGGCGAAAGGACTCCGAGCGCAGGACTACGCCAACCAACGACAACCCGAGGGCCAGTTCATAGCTTATGAGCTGGGCGCTCGCACGCAGCGCGCCAAAGAGCGAATATTTGTTGTTCGATGACCAGCCGGCGAGTGCGATGCCATAGACGCCGACGCCACTGATGCCGAGGAGGATCAGCAGGCCGATGTTGACGTCAGAAATCTGGAAGAGATCGACTCCTTTGTAATGAACCTGAGGGCCAAAAGGAATCATCGAAATGGACATAAGAGCGCAGCTAAGGGCGATGATGGGCGCGAGAATAAATAAAGGACGGTAGACGCTCGTCGGCATCAGGTCTTCCTTGAGGAAGAGCTTAAGGCCGTCGGCCAACGGTTGCAGCAGGCCGAAGGGACCGACACGACTGGGTCCCCAGCGGTTCTGAATACGGCCAACGACCTTGCGCTCGAGCAGTACTGTATAGGCGACGGAGGTCAGAAGGATCACCGTAACGACGGCAACCTTGAGCACGCTCAACAGTAGAAAAATCCAGATACTAACTTCCACAAGGCCTTCCTGAGTACGTTCTGCGACAGTTATGTTCTTCTACAGCTGCTTCAATCCGCCGCTGCTTCGGCGGTCTTAGTGAGTATAGTGTGCGACTCCACGACTTCCTGCAGCTTGGCGCTGTATCTGCCGAGCGTGCCTGAGGTGTAGAGCGCGTCGTTTGAGGGCAAGACGAGATCGCGGCGGCCTGTGCTCGCACTCATAACGCCGGTGTCAATCTGGACCAGGTCGGATTTCAGATGCTCATCGTTGCCGGCGAGCAGGTTGAGGCGCGGGACATCGTAGGACGGCACCAGGCGCTGGATCTCGTCCAGGATGGCGAACGGATCGAAGGGACTCAGCTTCGGTTCGAGGTGGTTTGCAGCGAGCCATACGGCATGGCGGTCTGCTTCGCCGGATTGCGCTCCGCGCGTCTGACCAAAGTCGGCACGCACACCTTTACCAAAGGGTACGAGCTTTTTCGGATCAGCGCCGAGTTTGTCGGCAAGGCGGACGATGATCTCGAAATCTGTGCGAACGCCGGCCTTGTCCGCGGCCTTCTTCACGAGTTGCAGATCGCCATAGGTGTTGGTAACGGTTCCTGCTTTTTCGTAGAGATTGGCAGCAGGGAAGACAACATCGGCGAGGACGGCGGTTTCGGTGAGGAACATATCCTGCACGATCAGAAAGGCATTTTTGAGGGTAGACGGGTCGATGCCGTAGCGCGAGATCGGGTTAGAGCCGACAACATAAAGCGCGGAGATGTCGCCGCGTCCGGCAGCATCCAGCATCTGGATGAGGTCAAGGCCGGGTTCTGTCGGTGTCGTGTTGTCGTACTCTTCTGCAAAGGAAGCGGGGTTCGTTACCGCGACATAGCCGGGCAACAGATCGGGGAGCACGCCCATGTCGGCGGCTCCGCGCGAGTTTGCGTAGTCGCCGAGGCAGGCAAACTTTGTGTTGGGAAGCGAGAGGCCAAATTCGACGAGGGACTGGATGTCGCGTCCGCGGAACTCGGAGCCGAAGGCGATGACGAGCGCTTCTTCCTTGCGGATGGCGTCGCGGAAGGCCGCAGTTGTGTCGTTGGCCTCGAACGCGCCGTCATTGCCGGCGAGATATTCAACAAAAGATGCGTAGCCTGTCTGGGGCAGCTCGACGGCAGCCTTTGCCTGGCGGCGCAGCTTGATCCTGGCATGATTCGCCACATAGAGACGAGCACGGTTCAGGCGCACGTTGGTGCGAATCTGCCATGCCAGCGCCGGATGCTGTTCGGTCGGGTCATTGCCTAGAAGCAGGATTGCCGGAGCGGTGAGGAAATCGCGCAGGGAAGCTTCGCGCCCCGAATGGCCTTTGAGCGCTGCGGCAAAAGCAGCATAGTCAGCGGTGCGGTGGTGATCGATGTTATTGGTGCGAAGAACTGTACGCGCGAATTTCTGCAGCAGGTAGGCTTCTTCGTTGGTGGTGCGATTCGATCCGATTACACCGATCGCATTGCCGCCCCGTGTGTCGCGAACTTCGAGGAGTTTCTTTGCGGCGTAATCGAGAGCCTGCTCCCAGCTTACGGGGGCGAGTTTGCCGTCGGGCTGACGGACGAGCGGTTTGGTAAGGCGGTCCTGGTGATTCGCGAAGTCGAATGCGTAACGGCCTTTGATACATAGGAAATCGCCGTTGATTCCGCTCTTATCGCGGTTGTCGCCGCGTACGATTTCTACGCCATCATCAGCGGTGCGAACGCCGAGGGTGGTTTTGCAGCCGTCGCCACAGTGCGTACAGACAGTGCCGACGTGGTTCATCTCCCAGGGACGGGTCTTGTAGCGATAGGTGCCTGAGGTTAGGGCGCCAACGGGGCAGATATCGATACACATGCCGCACTCTTCGCAGTCGAGATGGTCCTGCTCGTTGGGCGCGATGACGCTGCTGACGCCGCGATTCTCAACTCCAAGCGCCCACACGTCCATACCTTCGCCGCAGACGCGCACGCAACGATAGCAGAGGATGCAGCGGGGCCGATCGAAGTATACGACCGGAGACCACTGTTGTTCTTCGCGGTGCTGCTTGGTCTCGATGTATTTTGACTCGTGCGCGCCGTACTTGAAGGTCATATCCTGCAGTTCACATTCGCCGCCCGCATCGCATACCGGACAGTCAAGCGGGTGGTTGCCGAGGAGCAGCTCGACGGTGGCCTTGCGTGCCTGCTTAACCTCGTCGGTTTCAGTAGCGACGACCATACCTTCGGCGACGACCGTGGTGCAGGCGGTCTGCAATTTGGGCATCTTTTCGACGCGCACTACACACATGCGGCATGCGGCCTGAAGTGAGAGTCCCGGGTAATAGCAGAAGGCAGGGATTTCGATGCCGGCCTCGCGGCAGGCCTCGATGAGCAGCGTGCCCGCGGGTGCGGTGAGCTTCTTGCCGTCGACGGTGAAATTTACGTCAGCCATGGAGTCCTTACGCGATGAGCATTAAGCCGGAATTGGCACATCAATTTCTTCGGCGGAACTTGTTGGCTCTGGCACGGCTTCTCCGTATTCGCGCATGACTTGAATATGCGCTTCGATACCTTCCCGGATAAGCTTCTTGGCTTCTTCCAGCGTTTCGCCTACGACGCCGAGGCCGGGAAGGTCTGGAACATAGGCGCCAAATCCGTTCGAAGATTTTTCGTAAATTACCGTGTACCTCATCCTTGTTGCCTTCCTTTCAGCCCAGCTTGCTTCAGCATGCTATTTAGGGTTCCAGGCGGTATCTCGATGTTTGGTTGGCCGGCTACGGTCACCAGACCGGGCTTGACAGGATGGCGGTAATGCTTGTGACTCCCATTCGTTCTGACATGCTCCCAACCATCCTTTTCGATCATACGAGTGAACTCACGATATTTCACACGGCGACCAATTCGCGCGAGTGCTCATACGGGCAGCCTTTGCCGTCCAGGTGGTCTTCGAACTCTTTGCGGAACTTCTTTACGAATGCAATCGTTGGCATCGCCGCTGCGTCGCCGAGCGGGCAAAAGGTGCGGCCCAGCATGTTTTCGGCGAGATAGCGAATGTTGTCGATGTCCTTATCCACCGCGCCACCAAGGTGCAGGCGGGTGAGCGATTTTTTCAGCCAGTCGGTGCCTTCGCGGCAGGGAATGCACCAGCCGCAGCTTTCGTGCTGATAGAACTTCATGGTGCGGAGCGCGAATTCGACCATGCAGACGGTTTCGTCGAGCACGACGACGCCGCCCGAGCCGAGCATCGATCCGGCCTTTCCTACCTGATCGAAGTCCATGCCGATGTCGATTTCCTCGGGCAGCAACACCGGAGTCGATGATCCACCGGGAACGACGGCTTTCAGTTTTTTTCCGCCGGGAATGCCGCCGCCAACGTCGTAGATCATCTTTTTGAGGTTGTAGCCCATGGGCAGCTCATAGACGCCGGGTTTCTCGAGATGTCCGCTGAGACAGAAGAGGCGTGTACCGCCGTTGCGTTCGGTACCGAGCTTGGCGTATTCGGCTCCGCCCATGCGGAAGATGTGTGGAACGGTGGCGATAGTCTCGGCGTTATTAATGACGGTGGGGCCACCGTAGAGGCCGACGACAGCAGGGAACGGTGGGCGGATGCGGGGGATGCCGCGCTTGCCTTCGAGTGATTCCATGAGGGCGGACTCTTCGCCCACCTCATACGCTCCGGCGCCGGTGTGCGAGATGACTTCGAAGTCG
>DATAQX010000238.1:0-6670 GCA_036264455.1 Silvibacterium sp.
CGACTTCATTCCCGACCACAACCATCTCATGCACCTCTATCTGCTGCGCTGGCCAGCCGCGGATGTAGTCTTTCACCTGCACCCGGAGCCAGTCAGCACAGGCGATTTTCAGCTTGTTCTTCCGACTATGCCTGCGGGAGACTATCGTCTCTATGCGGACGTCGTCCATGCCAATGGATTCCCCGAAACCATTGTCTCTTCCATCCGGCTTCCCTATACTTCAGGACGCACTCTGGCTGGAGACGACGCCGAAGGTACCTCCATCGCTCTCAAGCGCGGCGGAGATGCCGCGCAGACCAGCTCGGCCTACAAGCTTCCCGATGGATACACGATGGTCTGGAAGCGTCCCGAGGCACTCATCGCGAAATCACCGTACGATTTCACCTTCGAGCTCCTTGATCCGGATGGTCATCCGGCCAGCGATATGGCTCTTTATATGGGAATGCCCGGCCACGCAGCCTTCGTCAAAACAGACGGAAGCGTTTTCGCGCACATCCATCCTTCTGGAACCGCTTCCATGGCCGCCCTCATGATCGCGCAGTCTCAGAATGGCGAGCTGCAAGGAGCCCAGCCATCTTCGCAAACAGATGTGAAGACCATGCCAGGAATGGATATGGGTCAGAGTTCCGTGTCTAACGTCGTCGGATTCCCCTACGGATTTCCCAGCGCCGGTACCTACCGCATCTTCGTTCAGATGAAACATGACAACATGGTCGAGACAGGGGTCTTCGATGCAGATGTCGAATCTTCTTCGGAAAAGGCACAATAGCAGTTACGGATGCAGCATGATTATATTCAACCACTGTTACTAATTTGCGCTATTCGGCCAGAGCACGCGCAGCCGCCGCTGCGCTACGGTGATAGTGGCCCGCTTCATCCCGATCACCTCGCCGTCGGCTTCCACCAGCAGCGGTGTTTTGTAGCTGTAACCCGCCACCGGCTTGCACACAATCATGCTCGCATCCTCGAACTGCGCGTAAGGAAAGCTCGAATTGCCGCTTGTTTTTCGGGTCACCAGCGCGTGAAAGCTGGCATGAACCAGGCCCATCCGGGTCGTCTCGCGCAGGCTGGCAACCCGCAAAGACGGATTCAGCAGATCGCCGCCCGCATGCCATAGATTGATTCGCGCGACCCGGGCGGCAACTACTTCGTTGGCGAGAAACCTGCGCACTTCGCCCCCGGTGGTCGTCACTTCCAGGTCAAAGGGATCGATCGGGTGCTGAACCAGCAGCCGCACCCCGGCGACGTAGTAGGCCAGCGCTCCGCCCACTCGCTTGCCAGCGCCGGTCGGAGCCAGATTCATCAGTGCCGCATGTACCCCCATGCCCGCCGCAATCGTGAAATACCAGTTTCTTTCCTTGACGTGCCCCAGCGTCTTGCACGCTACCTTGCCCAGTGGAATCGAGACCGTCCGGGCATGCATCTGTGCGCGCGCCGCGGCCATCGGATCGCGCGGCACGCGCAGATTCTGCGCCAGTACGTTGCCCGTGCCAAAAGGAATGATGCCGAGCGCCACGTCAGACCCAGCCACTCCCTGGACTACCTGAAGAATGGTCCCGTCTCCGCCGCAAACGAAGATCGTGTCGAAGCCGTTCTCCACTGCCTCCCGGGCCTGCTCGCTCGCCGAGTACGCGGAGAGGCTGTCCTGCATCTCGACCACGCAGCCTGAGCCTCGCAGAAGCTCGGCCACGCGATCGACCGTTGTCCGTCGGTCTCGACGTTCCACATGAATCGGATTGAGGAAGAGAAGAACGCGGCGCATATCCAAAAGAAGAGAGTAAGCGCCGAGATCGTCAGAGCCTATCAATTTAAAGGTGAGAAGCTGGCGGAAGAATCCCCTAAGTGAACAGCTTGAGAATTCAGCGCGCCCACGTCCGGATTTCGGATGCGGTTCTAACCGGCCGGCCGATTCTAAAGTTTCGCTGGCTGTCCCCACTCCGCCAGGACAATCTCATTCAACGGCTTCCTCTGTCGCGGAGACATCTCCTGTTCCCGCAGACCTTCCGGAAGGGTATCTATGTCGCCGAGGTGCCCGAGCGCCGTCACCGCACCAATGTGAAAGTTGTCAGGAATGCCAAACGCGGCGCGCGCTTTTTCCTGATCGAATCCGGCCATCGAGTGCGCGTGCAGTCCCAGGGCCGTTGCCTGCAACACCAGGTAGCCGGTAGCCGTGCCCGTATCGTGAATCGCAAAATGATTTGCAGCTCCGCTATGTGCGAAAGATTTGCTCGCGACCGACAGAATCAGTACCGGCGCGCTTTTTGCCCACCCCTGGTTGAACTCCACCAGGCTGTCGAAAATCTTCTGGTAGGTTGTGTCTCCGCGGTGACCCACCAGAAAGCGCCATGGCTGTTCGTTGTACGAAGATGCCGCCCATCGTGTGGCCTCAAAGATTTTCTTCAGGTCTGCCGCCGCCACCGGCTTGTGTGAAAAAGCCCGCGGGCTCCAGCGCGCCAGAATCTCTTCGATCACGCCCGGCACCGCAGGCGCATGCTTCAACTGCTCAACCTCTTCGGCCGTATGAGACAAGGGATCACTCCTTGGGAAAATATTCCCTGATGCGACTTAGATTCGGCTGCCCGCTCGACGACGCAACGAATCCTTTCCATTGGGACTAGGGCCTGTTAACCCTATTAGGACGAGCAGCGTTGCGAGGGAAAATCGTTCCAGGCGAGGCGGAATCCGCAGCGCATGGCGGGACCACGTGCAAGGATGACAACGAAGTATGGCGCGATTTTCGCCGCAACCCGGAGGGACGGGGCCAATTTTCCCGGTTTCGTTGTCGCTCGTCGCTCGAAGATGTCCAATATTCGTCGCTCCTCGCTCCTGGAACCCGAAAAAATTGGCTCCCGTCGCTGCCGTCCTAATAGGGTTAAGAGGCCCTAGTTATCCACATCTCCACAGCTGTTGCACCATTTCCGGGTCTTGCTCCTGGCCCTTTCGCACGCGTAGCCTGCGAAAAGTGCTGGTGGTTTCACTCCTGGCTTGCCGCTTCCCCGCATGGTTGGCGAAAAAGGCAATTTCGGAACACCTCCTACCTGCAGCCGGCGCGGTTGCCAGAGATTCTCCACAGCAAATGTCCCGAAATTGAAACGTTGATTACCAATTTGAATCTAAAATACAAGATGTTGTGGTTATGGCTTGACACCCACAACCAACAGAGGTACTTTCCCACTTGCGGCCCTAAAATTTACCGCAGGTTCACGGGATAAAACGCACGATTCCAGCCTCAGACCGCAAGTTCAATGTTGACTGGAACATAACTCCCGCGGCCTTTGTTTCAAGGAGATTTTTGGCGCAAACGGCTTCTGGTTTTTTGCCGCGCCACGTGACACAACCCGCCATGCGCGCGGGCATTCCAATTCGCAATACCCTTGAAAAGGAGCACCATGGCCGAGGCCACAAAGAAATCCATTACCATCGCCTCCCCGATCCCTGCAAAGACCTCCACCCAGGCAGCCTTGCGTTTCGAGCGCTTTTTCTCGAGGCCCAACGTCTCGCCTTACGACGAGGTCCAGTGGGAACGCCGTACCGCCCTCATCGCTGATGCCGCCGGTAAGGCCATCTTCGAGCAGAAGGACGTCGAGGTCCCCATCGACTGGTCGATGACCGCGACCAACATCGTGGCCAGCAAATATCTTCACGGCCAGCTTGGCACGCCGCAGCGCGAAACCGGGGTTCGCCAGCTCATCGCCCGTGTCGCCGAGACGGTCCGCGACTGGGGCCTCACCGGAGGATACTTCGCCACTCCCGAAGACGCCGCTGTCTTCTACGACGAACTCGTCCACCTGCTCGTTACACAGAAGGTTGCTTTCAATTCGCCCGTCTGGTTCAACGTGGGCTGCGACCGCCTTGAGCCCGAGTCTGATGCCCAGAACTGGCACTGGAACGCGCACACCTGTGCCGTCGAGTTCTCCGTCACCGGCTACCGTACGCCGCAATGCTCCGCCTGCTTCATCAACGCTGTCGACGACTCGCTCGATTCCATCCTGACGCTGGCCAAGACCGAGGGGATGCTCTTCAAGTGGGGCTCGGGGACGGGAACCAACCTGTCCACCCTGCGCGGGTCGATGGAACAGTTGTCGGGCGGCGGCACCGCCTCCGGCCCGCTGAGCTTCATGCGCGGATTCGATGCCTTCGCCGGCGTCATCAAGTCCGGCGGCAAGACCCGCCGCGCCGCCAAGATGGTCATCCTCAACGTCGATCATCCTGACATCCTGGACTTCGTCGAGTGCAAGATGAAGGAGGAAGCCAAGGCCTGGGCGCTGATGCGCGAGGGTTACGACGGATCCTCGGGCCCCGACAGCGAAGCCTACAGTTCGATCTTTTTCCAGAATGCCAACAACTCGGTTCGCGTTACCGACGAGTTCATGCGCGCCGTCGAGCGGGACGCCGACTTCACTACCTACACCGTGAAGAACCACAATCCCGTCGAAACCCGCAAGGCACGCGAGATCATGCATAAGATTGCCGAAGCCACCTGGCAGTGCGGTGACCCCGGTATGCAATACGACACCACGATCAATAAGTGGCACACGTCGAAGAACACAGCGCGGATCAACGCGTCGAACCCGTGCTCCGAGTACATGTTCCTGGACAACTCGGCCTGCAACCTGGCCAGCTTCAACCTGCTTAAATTCGTAACACCGTCAGGCACATTTGATATCGAGGCCTATCGCAACGCCATTGACATCATGATCACGGCCATGGATATCCTCGTCGACAACTCGGGATACCCCACCGAATCGATCGCCAGGAATTCGCACGATTACCGCCCGCTCGGCCTGGGATACGCCAACCTCGGCGCGCTGCTCATGTCGTTTGGATTGCCCTACGACTCGGACGCCGGCCGCGATTTCGCCGCCACTCTCACCGCCATCATGTGCGGCGAGGCGTACCTGCAGTCTTCGCGCATTGCCGAGAAATGCCCGCCGCTGGCCTCCGCTACGCCGCTGACCGCCTCCGTCGATCACGAGGGCGGATTCGGGGCCCCCGGCGAGCTTGCTCGACGGGGTGAAGGAGCCTGCCCCGGCTTCTACGTTAACCGCGAGCCCTTCCTCGACGTTATCCGCATGCATCGCGCCGAGGTCAACAACATCGGCAAATCGAAGAACTCGAGCGCCGGCGGCTCAGAGAAAGAGCCATTCGCCGTGCCCCAGCTCGACGCCCTCATCGATGCCAGCCGCGATTGCTGGGACAAGGCCCTTGCCCATGGCGAAAAGTACGGCTACCGCAACTCGCAGGTCACCGTGCTTGCGCCGACGGGAACCATCGGCTTCATGATGGATTGCGACACCACCGGCATCGAGCCTGATCTTGCCCTTGTCAAGTACAAGAAGCTGGTCGGCGGAGGCATGATCAAGATCGTCAACAACACCGTGCCCGCCGCGTTGTTCAAGCTTGGCTACAACAACGACGAGGTCGATGCCATCGTCAGCTACATTGACGCGACTGGCACCATTGAAGGCGCACCCGGCGTCAAGGCCGAGCACCTCGCCGTCTTTGACTGCTCCTTCAAGCCGTCAAAGGGGACGCGCTCCATTCACTACATGGGCCACGTCAAGATGATGGCCGCGACGCAGCCTTTCCTGTCCGGAGCCATCTCGAAGACCGTCAACCTGCCTCACGACTGCACCATCGACGACATCGCCGAGGCCTACCTCGAGTCCTGGCGTCAGGGCCTCAAGGCCGTCGCCATTTATCGCGACGGATCAAAGGGCGCTCAGCCGCTCAATGTCTCCGACGGAAAGGGAGCCAAGGCCATCAAAGGCGCTACAGCCGATGAAACTTTGAATGCCGCTGCCGATCGCGTGCTCTCTGCGCTCTCTGCCGGCAAGACCGCGCCCGAAGCTGACGTGAAGACCCTCGAAGCCAAGGTTTCCGAGAAGATCGAAGTTACGGCGAAGTCGGTCGTCGACGCCACCAGCGCCTTTACCGCTGCACTCAACAAAATTGTCATCCCGACCGGAGCGTCAGCGGAGCGGAGGGACCTGCAGTTCCCCAACCAGGACCAGAATGCTCCGCCGCGCGCCGTGCGTCACCGCCTGCCTGAGGAGCGCGCCTCGCTCACCCACAAATTTGGCATTGCCGGCCATGAGGGTTACATCACCGTCGGCCTCTATCCTAACGGACAGCCCGGCGAAATCTTCATCAAGATGGCAAAGGAAGGCTCGACCGTCTCCGGCCTGATGGACAGCTTCGCCACCGCTGTTTCGCTCTCGCTGCAGCACGGCGTCCCGCTCAGGGTCTTGTGTGAGAAGTTCGCGCACAGCCGCTTTGAGCCCTCGGGCTGGACCGGCAACGAGCATATCGGCTATGCCAAGTCCATCATGGATTACATCTTCCGCTGGCTGCAGCTGCGCTTTCTCTCTGGCCAGCAGTTGAGCCTGTTCGCTGGGCTGGCCGCGCCTGCTGCCACATCCTCTGAACTTGTCATCCCGAGCGAAGCGGAACGCAGTGGAGCGCAGCCGAGGGACCTGCAGTTCTCCGCCGATCAGCACGCGTCCACGCGCGGCATGGGCGCCACCAGCGCACCGCAGGGCGGCATTCTGCCAGAGATCCAGGCCGCCGGCTATGAATCATCAGCGATGCCCCGCGGCATAGATCGCATCGAAGACCGCGGCGTCTACCACGCCGCCGACGCGATGAAGAGTCTCTATGACATGGGAGA
>DATAQX010000263.1:0-4820 GCA_036264455.1 Silvibacterium sp.
AGAATCTTTGACGCTTCGCTTGCTACGCTTTTAGAAGTGCCCATTTTGTCTAAACTCTCCTTCACCGATTTCAAACAAGGTTGGGGCGGGCGTGCTGCTTGGAGTAGCTCATAGCACGCGATTTTTCCCACCCATATACGGCCACTTGCGCGGTGCGCTTCCGTGGTTTGCCAACTGGGTGGGCGCGGGGTCTATTCACCCGCCCCGATGCAGTTCTAGTCCTTAACGTAACGAAATCACGATACGTCTTTAAGGGTAGCTAGAAATCCCTGCGAATAAGCAGTTTGTACGGGAGCGGTTTGTTCTCCGCAACACCCGCGCCGGTCCGGATCTGACACAGCGATTCAGATATGTAGCGGCTGCCCTGGCAAGCCTGTCTGATGAGACAGGTGATCGACGGCGAAGTCGGCCCCGGAGCCCGAGTCGCGAGTGGAAAAAAATGATCGGTCAAATTCCAGCAGTTTGCTCTACAGGGTTTCGCGCTGACGGTAAACGGCTCCGGATTTTCCGGCGATTCGGTCGTCTTCTGGGGAAAGACGCCGCTCGTCACGCAATTTGTCAATGGCACTCAGCTTGTGACACAGGTGTCTGCTTCGAATACCGCAAATGCGGGCATTATCCCGATCACGGTACAGACATCGACTTCCGGCGGAGTCGTAACTAACGCTCTCCAGTTGGAGATTGACACCGCGACGGCGGGTTCGAACTCTTCGCCGGTCTTCAGCACTCCGGCGGCTACCATTGCGGCGGGTTCCACGGCGACCTATCCGGTAGTGTTGCCCTCTACAGCTACGAATGTTTCCGCGACCTGCCTCAACTTGCCGACCGGCGCAGCCTGCAGCTATTCGGCCACGAGCGGAACGGTGACGATTAGCACCCTGTCCAGCACACAGGCGGGCACTTACACAGTCACCGTGGTCTTCACTGAGACGGAATCAGGAGTTGCGACAGGAGTCACGCTTCTGCCGATTCTGCTCCTCCCGTTCGCTTGCACGCGGAGGAAAGTGTCATCACTGCGACTCTGCCTTACGGTCCTGCTGGGAGTGCTATTGCTGGTTCCGGCTGCATGCATCGGTGCGTGTGGAGGGAGTTCAGCGTCAACGGAAACACCGCCTGTTATAACCCACCAAGTGACCAGTTCAGCGACGGTCAGCCTCACAGTTCAGTAAAGTGCACTGGAGCCGCCACCGAATCACGGAGGTACACGGCGTCAAATCCAATCGCTATTGACTGAAGTCCCCGTTCGCAGTGTCGTCCTCTTCACACCGAATGGGGGTTCGTCCAGTTAGGTCCTGGCTCCGAGAGATGATCGCCCTTCTCCGATACCCGCTCACTCCGCGGCAGAAGGAGGGCTGATGGCCCGCAATGCATCTCGTATCAAGCTGGGATATTATCCGCTCCCTTCTGTTGAAGGCGCCCGACTGCGCAGGCTTCTTGATTTCGCGCCCGGAGCCAGCGCGGTCGATCCCTGCGCCGGCACCGGAGCAGCGCTTCATCAGATTGGCCGAAGGCGCTCAGGTCGCATTGCACGGCGTCGAACTCAACGCAGCCCGCGCGGCTGCCTCGGCGGCCTGCGGCATCCGAACGATCCTCGGCACGTGTTCGATAAGGAGAGCTTCGTTAAAGATGGGTGGCAGTCGATCAGGGAGTTTTGACGGAGGAGGTACCATTTCCCTATGAGCACCCTTCTGCCGGTAGACGCCACAACCGCAGCCCGCAGCCTGGTCCTGGACCCACCCCTGACCGATGCGGAGCTTGAGGCGCTGTGCCGTGAAAACGACAATGTGCAGATTGAACGCACGCGAGAAGGAGTGATTCTCATGAACCCACCGGCTGGCGGGTTTACCAGCAGCGGCAACTTAGAAATTAGCCGGCAGCTCGGCAACTGGGTGGCGACCCACGAGCGCGGGCGGGCTTTCGACTCCAGTGGTGGCTTTTACCTTCCGGACGGATCGATGCTGAGCCCGGACGCGGCCTACGTTGTGCCTGAGTCATTGAAGGGCATCAAGGACGCTGATTTCACCGGGTTCCCCCGGCTCTGCCTAGACTTTGTCATCGAGTTGTTTTCGCCAACGGATAGTCTGGCCAGGACGCAGGTGAAGATGAAACGCTGGATTGAGAATGGCGTCCAGCTGGGCTGGCTGATCGATCCCTACTCGCGCAAGGTGTATGTCTGCGCGCCGGGTACTTCTCCTGTCCCGGTGGTCGACTCTGCCGTTCACGGCAGTGGTCCCGTGAAAGGCTTTGTGCTTGATCTTGCCAGAGTCTGGCGCTGCTACGAGTTGTAAGCAAGCGCAGTTCGCGTAACTCCCAATCTCTAGCTTGTCGCCCAGTCTTTGGCGATATTCGAACCTCGTAACGGGGGATTGTAGATGGGCTAGGTTTCGGCTTCGGGCATGACCGGCAACTCGATACCGACAGCGCAGCGCCGGCACTACATTGATCGAGCCGAAGCCTCCTCGACCCAGATCTCTACGACGCGCAGCCGATGAAGTAAGGAGTACGACATTACCATCTGAATAGGCTCTTTATCCACGCCGCACAGATAGCGACCAGCAATCCCGTCGCAAATCCGAGAGCAACCGACCAAAGCCGATCGAGACGTTTCTGCCGATACTCATCGAAATACAGCGCGCCCTTTGCGGTGAGAAACACCCTCTCTTTTTTGGGCTCGAGCATTCCAGCCGTCCTAATCCCCAGGTAACTGACTACTCCGCCAGTGTCCGCGGGCAGCAAATACATGTGGAGAGTGATGGCTAGTGCGAATTCACGCATGAGATCAAAACCATCTGGAGGCGTATAGCTGATCGTCATCCCGAGGTAATGCTCTTCAAGAAGGAGGGCGAGCGGATACTGGTTGCGGTGGTCGTCGCCGCGCTTGTGTCCCATTCGGATTGCATCATCAAGGGACACTTCGGCCTCTTTGGCTACTCGTGCGAGAATCCGCAATGCGTTTCGGTTCATACCGGGTTTACGGCTCCTTCCTCCTGAAAATTCACAAGCGCTCGCAGATAGGCGACAGCATCCTCCGGACTCGCAACCACCTGACGCGCGTATCTCTGGTCAAGGGCGATGTGACTTTCGTCTTTCGCATTGATGGTGCGGATGCCGATCGTCGCATCCTTAGCCCAATAGGGAATCAGGCCCCATCGCATCATGACGATCTCTCGCTCTCCTGTGTCGCGATTCAATCGGAGAACGGGCTGGAACGTCTGGGGCGCAACATTGTACGAGGGACCGAAATCGGGAAGAGACGGGCCGTGCACGTGGAAGTGACCCGCAATACGCTGTTTGTCCGAGCGACGAGCATAAGCGACCACACATGGTCCGAGTTTATCGTTCGGCCACGATGGGAGAGGATTCCGCGCAACCTGGGCAAGATAAAAACGCTGTCTAACCAACGAAGTGGATTCGCGCACGGGGTAGCCAGCCTTCTCCTTGCACGAGGAACCCGGTTATGCTCCTCGATTTCCCAGTCCTCGCTCCGGATCGAGAACATTACGTAAACATCGTCCATCGCTCGAACTTCTCTAATCGCTCAGAATAGGCAAGGGAGCCGCGGCGAAGCAGCTAGCGAGCATGTGAGAATGTAAACAGGTGGCTCGCTCACCGCGCTCGGCGCAGATCCTTCGCCAGCAGTCGATGAAACAGATGCTCCCCACCCTCGCGCCGCACCGATAGCCGCCCCGCGCCATACGCCCGCGAGTGCAGCCCCCGCTGCACGCTTTCGCAGATGCCCACGTCCTCGTCCTGGATGGCATCGCTCACCGCAACGCTGTTTGTATTCGCGATCCGCGCGCCATCGCTTACATCCTTGAAGAAAAAGTCGAACTGCACAAGGCAGCGGTCCGTGGCCAGCGGCAGCACAAGGTTTGTGTCCATCACGTCTTCATAAATATTGATCATGAAGTTGGGATAGAGCCAGTAGTAGTACGCGCGCTCGCCGGTGCGCGTCGCGGCAAACGATTCGTGTTCTTCTGATCTCACCATTGGACTCGATTGCAGGGAATAGCGCTCGCTGTTTTCAATCGTGTACTCCTTGTAATCGAGCACACTGTTCAGGCCTTTGTGCAGGTGCGGCACGTGGTAGCCGCCGTCGAGATAGTTGTCCACGTAGACCTTCCAGTTGCATGCCAGTGAGTATGTCTTGCGCGCGAAAAAATGAAGATCGGCTAACCCGAGCATCGCAACACGCGCAGGCAAGTCGCCGAGAGAAGTCCTGAGGGCGGCCGCATCGGGGTCGAGAGTGATAAAGATGAACTGCTCCCAGGTCTCCACGCGCACAGGCACAAGCCCATTGGCCGCGCGATCGAAGTTGCACACGCCCGCAAATTCCGGAGCGCCTTTGAGCGACCCATCGAGCCCGTAGGTCCACCCGTGATAAGGACAGCGCAGGTGTTGTACGGTTCCGCACGGCACATTGGCCACAGCAGCCGCGTGATGGCGGCAGACATTGAAGAATGCGCGCAGCTCGCCATCCGATCCGCGCACCACGACAAGCGGCTCGCCGGCGATTTCAACCGTAAAAAACTGACCTTCGACCGCGACCTGATCGATCCGACCCACGGCGATCCAGCTTGTGGCAAAGACCTGTTCGCGCTCCGCCTGCTCGATGCGCCGATCCAGATACCACGGGGCGGGAATCGTATACGCCTCTTCAAGGGGAGCTGCGGCGTTATACAAATCCAGCAGCTCCGCGAGAGATTGACCCATGCGTTGGTCCTTTCAGCGAAACGGAAACGTGGCGGTCTTTTGCTTCATCGACCGGCGATATCGGGCTGCTGCACGCGGCGGCTTGAACGATAGATTGCAACGCCGGC
>DATAQX010000412.1:0-6249 GCA_036264455.1 Silvibacterium sp.
TCTTCCTTGCGGGTTCCGGAGCGCTGAATATCGATGGCCGGGAAGACGCGCTTGTCCACCAGCTTGCGGTCAAGGATGATTTCCATGTTGCCGGTGCCCTTGAACTCTTCGAAGATCACTTCATCCATACGCGAGCCGGTATCGACGAGCGCGGTCGCAATGATTGTCAAAGACCCGCCCTCTTCGATATTACGGGCCGCGCCGAAGAAGCGCTTGGGGCGCTGCAGGGCGTTCGAATCGACACCGCCCGAGAGCACCTTGCCCGACGGCGGAACGATGGTATTGTAGGCGCGCGCGAGTCGCGTGATGGAGTCGAGCAGGATGACGACGTCGCGCTTGTGCTCAACCAGGCGTTTGGCCTTTTCGATGACCATCTCGGCGACCTGCACGTGGCGGGCTGCCGGCTCATCGAAGGTGGAGCTGATGACTTCGCCCTTGACCGAGCGCTGCATGTCGGTGACTTCCTCAGGCCGTTCGTCGATCAGCAGGACAATGAGCACAACATCGGGATGGTTGCTGGTGACGGAGTTGGCGATGGACTGCAGCAGCATCGTTTTGCCGGTGCGCGGCGGCGCGACGATCAGGCCGCGCTGGCCCCGGCCAATGGGAGTGAGCAGATCCATGACGCGGCCGCTGATGTTCTCGCGGACGGTCTCCATCTTGACCTTCTCCTGCGGGTAGAGCGGCGTGAGGTTGTCAAACAGGATCTTGTTGCGCGTCTCCTCAGGCGACTCGAAGTTGATGGCCTCTATCTTGACCAGGGCAAAATACTTTTCGCCCTCGTGCGGCGGGCGGACATTGCCGCTGATGGTGTCGCCGGTCTTGAGGTCGAACTTGCGGATCTGCGAAGGCGAGACATAGATGTCGTCGGGCCCTGGCAGATAGTTGTAATCGGGCGAGCGGAGGAAGCCGTAGCCGTCGGGCAGAATTTCCAGCACGCCCTCGGCGAAGATGTGGCCCTCTTTTTCGCTCTGCGCCTGGAGAATCTTGAAGATAAGGTCCTGCTTGCGGAGGCCGCTCGCGCCTGGAATCTCCAGGGTGCGCGCAATGCGACTGAGTTCTGTGATGTTTTTTTCTTTGAGTTCAGAGATGGTCATTTTTACCTGCGGTGGGATGTAATTGGGGGTGTTGCAAGGAAGGATGTTAGGGCTGGAAAAGAGCTTCTAGGAAAGTTGTTTCACTGGATTTGTTTCTCAGGATTTTGCAGAGGATTGAGTTGAGCAGGGCCGCGCTTACGCTGCGCGGCGCTGCTGAATGGAGGGCTGCTCGGCTAAACCAGCTGAATTCGCTACGGGACTCGCCTCATGAAAGCGAACCAGAACGTCATTTGTCGTATCCTGCAGGCGGGTGTTGGGCTTGTGCAGCTTCCGAGTCGCTTTCGAGGCCAATTGGCACAACTGGTACCGGTTCGTTACATGGGCAAGAGCCCCAAAAATCAAGTCAGATCTCATTTTGTATCTCCTTCTATGTATTCTGTCGACTGCTTCCAATCAACCGTACTGCGGCAACCAGGGTGTAATTGTGCACTTCCGCCTGGCAGCTTCCTCGACTGGGTTTCTGTATCGGTCTATTAGTTTTCTGTCTCTTTTTAGACGCGCGAGACAGTGCTACCGGTCAACATTTTTCTTTCACAACGTGCTGCGACCGGGCTGATGCCGCGGTACGCCACCCGCACTGAATAAGTTCCTTTGTTTTGAGTACCTTCGCGCATTTGACCCCACATCGAACTACTTCTTGGACCCGCCCAAATGCTGAGTCCTCAAGGAAGCTGGCATGGCTGGGATACAAACTGTGTCGATCAGATCAGTAGACGACGCAGCTGGCGAAAAAGTTACTTTCGAAGGCCGTACTTCAATCGGCAATGTTGAAGTTAAACCCGTGCACCATCCCAGGTCAACTATTTTTTTCATAGAAACATGCTTATGAAGATTCCAGGAATGGGAGGCCTTCCCACAACGGAATTCTTCGCGTAATCGCTGAATCTGGAGGGGGTTGCGCTGGCCGAAGAGAGCAATCAAGCTCGGAATATACTGTTTTTAATAAATTAACGCCCCTCCTGTCGAATCGAGAACAAGATTTTGTGTTGACACACATAAGAATTGTACTATTGTATTAGTACAAATGATTGTCCGGGTACATCCCGCTTCCGGCGTTCCGCTGTATCTCCAGATCGAATCGCAGGTAAAGCATGCGATTGCGGCCGGCGCGGTTCGGCGGGACGATCCGCTGCCGCCGGTGCGAAAGATGGCGGCGGATCTGCGCGTGAATCCCAATACAGTGGCCCGCGCCTACCAGAATCTCGAGCGCGACGGGGTAATCCGCACAGTGCCTGGAGGCGGGTGTTATGTAAACGGCGAATCGCCTGGATTGTTGCAGTCGGAGAAGATTCGCCGGTTGAAGCCCCTTGCCCTCCAACTGGCGGTCGAGGCGAAGCAGCTCGTCGTCGATCGAGAGGATGCGATCGCTTTGCTCGAAGAATCATTTACGGAATTGGGAGAAGAACAGCCATGAGCGAACTGGTAGTGGAAACGCGGTCGCTGGTGAAGCGCTATGACGGCTATCGCAATAAATCGGTGACGGCCGTCGACAGGCTGAACGTGCGTGTCGAGCGCGGATCGATCTACGGTTTCCTTGGGCGGAACGGCGCGGGAAAGACGACGACCATACGCATGCTGGCGGGGTTGGCGAAGGCCACAAACGGATCGGCGCGCGTTCTGGGCCTCGATCCAGCGAGTGACCCGGTCGCGATTCTGGAACGCACTGGATTTGTGATTGATAAGATCCTGCTGCCTTCGATGAACGGCAACGATCTTCTCCGCTTCAATCGCGGATTCTTCCCACGCTGGTCCGATGCGCTGGCGAAGCGGTATGCGGAGGCGCTTGAGATCCCGATGGATCGCAAGGTCAAGAAGCTTTCGCATGGGAACAAGACGAAACTTTGCCTGCTGCTGGCGCTTGCGCAGAATCCCGAGCTGCTGGTTCTGGATGAGCCGACGGCGGGGCTCGATCCGGTGGTGACCGATCAACTGCTGCGCGTGCTGGTAGAGGATTTCGCAAACGATGGGCGCACGATTCTGATGTCGTCGCATCACCTGTCGGAGGTTGAGAAGATTGCGGACTGGGTGGGCATCATCGACCAGGGTAAGCTGCTGCTCGAGGCCCGGCTGGATGACATTCGCTCGCACTACCGGCGGATTCGCGCCATCGGCGAAAAGCTTCCCCTGTCTGCACCGGAGACGCTTGCGGTTTCATCCTCAGAGGGAGTTACGGAATACGTAGTAAGCGCGGGCGCGGAGGGATTCGCGGCCGGGCTGCGCAGCAATGGGGCAACGGTCCTGGATGTGCTGCCCATGAATCTGTCCGAGATTTTTCTGGTGCTGGTGGGAAAGGAGAATTATGTACCTGTGGAAGTATTGGCGTGAGAGCCGAATCATCTTCGTCTGGAGCATGGTCCTGATTGCGATGCTCTTTGTCGCTGTCTTGCGCGCCCGCGTCACAATGGGCGGGGCGAGCCAAGAAGACTTTCGTCAGACGGTGGGGATGATAATCTTCTTCTTCTACCTCCAAGTCGTACCGCTCGGCTTTCTCGCCTGGCTGCTCGGCAGCCTTGGCGTTGGCCGCGATCTGGGAGAGAATTCAGGCAGTTTCCTGCTGACGCGTCCTCGCCGTCGGGCTTGGTTCCTGTGGCGCGACTGGGGTTTCGGCATGACCCAAGTAGCCCTGGCTACGATCTTCCTCAGTGCTGTCATCTGGCTAATCGTGCATCGTGCTCTTGTCGCCGCCGGTGATCCGTTCAATGGCCGGATTCCCATGCCTGGCATGACAGAGCCCGTGTTGGTCACAACTCTCTGTGGCATCATTTGCGCCGGAGGGCTGGTCATCGCAGGCCTGATTTTCAGCGTGACCTACTTCTCAACCATTCTGATTCAAAACTCGCGCGGAACCCTGCTGAGTGCAGGTTTGTTTGTCGGCTATCTGGCGCTGGGTGCGGTTCTTCATCATTACTGGCCGCAGGTGGAATTTCCCAGCCTGTTGCTCCAGCTTTTCAAGCAATCGGGACCCGGTATCAACAATCACCTGCCCCTGGAGATCGCGGCTCGTGCCGCGCTGATATTGCTCTTTCCGATTGCTGCCCAAGTGGTATTGGAGCACAGCGACATCTAAGAAGCAGCTGAGGTCGCACCTCCTGGTGTGAGTATCATTAGACTTCCAAATGAAACCCGGATGCTTCCGCTCTTTCTTCGCTTTCCTGTGCATTGTTTTCCAGTTGGCAGGTTGTGGCAGGAAGCCCGATGAAAAGCTGCACCACGATTCTCCCCGGCTCACGTTGAAGGTCACAGTGCGCGATGTCACTTTCCACAGCGCGGCGCTCGGTCGCGACATGCAATATCGCGTAATCACTCCGCGAGACATTGCCGTCGGCAAAAAACTTCCGGCAGTGTACTTGCTCCATGGCGGCAACGGCGATTTTCGTGATTGGTCTAATAGCTCGGATGTGGCTCGATATGCGGAGCGTGGCTTGATCCTGGTCATGCCTGACGGCGATTTCTCCTACTATACGAATTCAGCCGGACGGCCAGCGGATCGCTACGAAGATTACATCGTGAAGGATCTGATTTCGGACGCCGAAGGTAAATTTCCCATTGCACCGTATCGCCAAAGCAGGGCGATTGCGGGAATTTCGATGGGAGGCTTTGGAGCAGTCACACAGGCCCTGAAACATCCCCAGCTATTTGCCTATGCTGGCGGAATCAGTGCAGCTCTCGACGTACCGAGCCGCCGCCTCACTATCCGACGAATTCGCCAATGGCTCCGCTACCGATCGATCTTTGGGCCATTGGGCAGCCAGACGCGGCGTGAGAATGATCCTTTTCTCCTCGCCCTTTCAGCCGACCCTTCCAGTACCCCATATCTTTTTATTGGTTGCGGCGAAGAGGAAAGCTTTCTTGCGACAAACCGTAAATTCGCGGGAATACTGGCCCGGCGTCATTTCCAATATGAACTTCACGTCATTCCTGGAGCGCACAACTGGACCCAATGGAATGAGCAGCTACCTGCGATGTTTCAGAGCCTGTTTGAGCACATCCAGCCATAACCGCAGAGAGGCGAAAACATCGATTTGAGGCTTGAAGCAGGAAGAAAGTTCTGGTTATAAACTCTTCGTAGCACGGTCGTTAACAGATAACAGATGAAGCGCGCAGCCATCGGCGTTCGAATGCATTCCGGTTGGGGAGCGCTTGTGGCCGTCGCAGACAATGCCGGCACAGTGGAGATAGTTGACCGAAGACGAATAGCTCTTACTTCTCCCGGAGCCCGCGGAGGAAACCAGCCCTATCATTTTGCAAAGAGTCTCGAACTTGCCGAAGCGGAGAAGTTTCTTGGAGGTTATTTCGCAGCTTCGCAAGACCTCGCCCTGAAATCTGTTCAGGGTTTGGTATCCCAACTGGATGACCGATATCGTGTCACAGGTTCTGCCATCCTGCTGGCTTCGGGTCGCCCTCTGCCTACTCTTTCAAAGATCCTCAGTTCACATTCCCTGATTCATACGGCAGAAGGCGAATTCTTTCGAGAAGCCTTTTCGAAAGCATGCGAGAGCCTGAATCTTCCTGTCACCGGGCTTCGAGAGCGTCACCTTGACGAACGTGTCCAGGTAACGTTTGGCAAAGCGGCGACTCAGATATCGCAACAGATCTCTGACCTCGGTCATTCTGTCGGGCCACCCTGGACCAGAGATCAGAAAATGGCGGCACTTGCTGCGCTGGTAGTTCTGGCAAATGACCGGGGTGACTCCCGCTAACTCCAGTAACTGCGATCGAGCGTCCGATATTGGATAGCTTCGGCGATGTGGGAGACGCTCAGATTGCTCTGGCCTTCGAGGTCGGCGATGGTGCGGGCGACCTTGAGAATGCGGTCGTGTGCGCGGGCGGTAAGACCCTGCTGCTGCATGGCGCGCTCAAGAAGTTTTTCGGCATCGGCTCCGAGTTCGCAGAAGGTTCGGATCTGCCGGGTTCCCATCTGCGCGTTGGAGTAGATCTTTTCTTTCGCGCTTGAGAAGCGCTGCCGCTGAAGCTCGCGTGCCTTGAGCACGCGGGCACGAATGCAGTCAGAGCTTTCGCTGGCGGCTCCGCCGCGCAGCTCTCGATACTGGACCGCCGGCACCTCGATGTGGATGTCGATGCGGTCGAGCAGTGGGCCCGATACTTTGGACACATAGCGCTGGATTAGCGGTGGAGTGCAATGGCATTCGCG
>DATAQX010000416.1:0-18632 GCA_036264455.1 Silvibacterium sp.
TCTCTTCTCGCCCGCTACAAATCTTGTCAACGACGTTTTCGTTCGCTATATCGCGCCCGATGCGTCGAACAAGCGCATCCTCATCGTCTCCCGGCTGATGGTCGTGCTGTTAGGTCTCTGGGCGCTTTACCAGGCGATGGGCACCGAGTCGGTGCTTAAAAAGGCGCTGTACGCTTACACGATCTATTCGGCCGCGCTTACGCCCGTGATCCTGGCGGCGTTCTACTCGCGGCGCGCGAATGCGGCGGGAGCCGTAAGTGCCATCGCCGCCGGAACCTTTGTCACGGTTTTCTGGGATTCAGCCTTCATCCACCAACATCTGCCCACAGTCATCGCGCAGCGGGATGCGATTTTTCCTGCGCTGGTGGCGGCGCTGTTGTGTCTGGTTGTCGTGAGCGCGTTGACCAAGCCTCCGAACGCGGAGAAGATTGCGCAATTCCATAATGAATGAGAGCGGCGGCAGACGGTTTCGTCCTCGGGCCTGGCAGGATATTACGGAGACTGCGGAACACTTAGAAACGCAGGCTGGTATTGAGTTGGCGGAACGGTTTATTGACGCCGTCATTGAAACTACGCAGTGTCTGCTGAAGATGCCTCTGATTAGTTCGCCTTGCCGCTTCCAGCGTCCTGAGCTGCGCGATTTTCGAGCCTCTGCAGGTAAATGATTTCGAACGTTGGCTCATGTTCTATCGGCCGGTTGAAGGTGGCATTGAAGTCGCGCGAGTGTTGCATGGCGCACGGGACTGGAAATCAATCTTCGACTAGCAGGGCTCATTTCCCCTTCAGCGGCTTACGCGCGAAGTAATAAAGCGAGAAGGCCAGCACGGCAAACATCACAACTGAGAGCGGCTGCCGATACAGAATTTGATATGGCGCCGATCCCGATACGAACCACACCCGCACTTCGCGGCCAGTGGCGGCTTCGTAGAGCTTGCGCGCAACACCCAGCAAGCCCATGATGCCGCCGGCTGCGATCAATCCGCTGGCATAGAGCGAACCGGGTGAGACTTCGCTCTCGGTTTCGGTAGTGTCGCCGCCTGCGCGGGCCACGGCCTGGTCCACCATCCAGCGAACAATTCCGCCGCAGAAGATGGCCAGTGTGGTGCCAATGGACAAGTATGAGCCTACGGCAAAGGACAACGACCGCACGCCAAGCAACTCAACGGCGATCACCAGGAAGACGCCGAGCAGCACGAGTCCCCAGGGCAGCTTGCGTGACAGGATGCCATTGACGACTGTGGCCATCAATCGCCCCTGCGGCGCCGCCGCTTTCTCGCTGCCGATACCTTGCGCCCATTGGACTTCAATCTTTCCGGTGTCCGGATTAAACAAGTATTTACCGTCGGCCAGCGTTGTCGAACCCAGAGCGTTCAGCAGCACGTACTTGCTTCCATCCACAAACGCGGTGGATTTGTCGGGATTGGTCAGCAGAAAGCGCTCCCGGCTGAAGTGCTGCTGCACTTGTACTCCATCGAATGGCGCGTTCACATTAAAGGCTATGGGAGGCGTGATTGGTGTGAACTCCTCAAGGCCCTTGTTCATCGCATTGAGCGTGACGCCGATCGAGAAGACAGAGACGATGACGCCCACCATCACCGCCACCTGCTGCTTCCAGGGCGTCGCACCGATCAGGTATCCGGTCTTCAGATCCTGCGAAGTATCGCCCGCGTTGGCCGCCGCAATGCATACCGTTCCGCCAATGGTGATGGCAAGGGCTCCAAACGACGGAGCCGTCCAGCCTTTCACGAGAAAAATCGCGGCCGTCGCCATGAGCGTGGCGATCGTCATGCCGGATATGGGATTCGCCGAACTTCCAATCAGCCCCACGATGCGCGAGGAGACGGTAACGAAGAGAAAGCCGAAGATCACAACCAAGAGCGAAGCAGCCAGATTCGCCAGCCATCCCACCTGCGCGCCGGGAACAGGCTTGAATGTGAGGAAGAGAAAAATCATCAGGACCAGCAGCACGCTGCCCAGCAACACAACGCTCATGGGCAAATCGCGCTCTGTGCGCCTGGCGGATGCCATGGTGGCCTTCTTGCCGAGGGTTTTTACGCCTGCGCCCAGCGCGCTGAGAATGGTGGGCAGAGTCTTGATCAACGTGATCAATCCCGATGCTGCTACTGCGCCCGCGCCCATGGGCCGCACGTAGGTCCGCCACAGATCGCTGGGTGTCATCTGCGAGACCGGCACTGTGCCCGGATAAATGGCATTGGGCAGATGTACTCCGAAGAAGTGAATCACGGGCATCAGAACGAACCAGCTGAAGACTCCCCCGGCAAACAGCACTCCTGCTACGCGCGGTCCGATGATGTAACCGACGCCGAGGTATTCCGGCGTTGCCTCGGCGCGCAACGCAGCGCCCGGGAGCCACTTCGGTTCATAGTTGGGCGTGCCGGGCCATGCACCCAGCAGGTTTTCGTTCTGGAAGAGCGTGTATAGCGCGCCCAGCCCCAGCCCGAAAAAGACGCGGCTGGCGAACGACCCTCCGCGTTCGCCCGCGATCAGCACATCGGCGCAGGCCGTGCCTTCAGGATACTTGAGGGTGCCGTGCTCCTCGACAATCAACTGGCGGCGCAGCGGAATCATGAACAGCACGCCTAGCCAGCCGCCCAGAAGCGCGAGGATGAAGATGCGGAAGTATTCGAGATCGAAGCCAAGAAAAATGAGAGCGGGCAGCGTGAAGATCACGCCCGCCGCGATCGACTGCCCGGCATTGCCGGTCGTCTGAACGATATTGTTTTCGAGAATCGAAGCCCGGCCCAGAGCGCGCAATACGCTGATGGAGAGAACTGCGATGGGAATCGACGCGGCGACCGTCAGCCCGGCTCGCAGGCCGACGTAGACCGTGACCGCTCCGAAGAGCACTCCAAAGATGCAGCCCAGCAGAATGGCGCGGACGGTGAATTCCGGACGCGTCTCGTTTGCAGGGACAAAGGGTTGAAAATCGGGCAGGCTGGACAAGCGATCCTCCATCTATCTTCTGGGCATCTATTTCCTGAGCATGTTGCTCCGCCAGGCGCGCAAACCCTGCGCGTGGGGAAGGGTGAGTGTACCAGCGCGGCGCATCAATCCAGAAGCACAATTCTGCGGAGATCAGTCTCCACACTGCCCGGCAGAACAGGTGACAGATCCATGAATTACCTAGTGTGCATGTTGTCGCTGAGGCTCTGCAGATTTTGCGGATCGATGCGGATGAAGCCCTCCCACGGACTATCGAGTTCTGCGATGAGGAAGAATGAGATTGCAACAACGACAGGCAATACCATAAAGAGCGCCGTACGAGTGCGGCGCGCTCCGTGGCCGAGCATCAAGTTGCTGAAGACAGCAATGACAATCATGAGAGCCCACGCTGGGGCAGGAATCCGATCCCACCATGCGGCCTGGGTTTCTCTCTCTGAACGCACTACATCGTTGATACCGGCGACAACAAGCGCCTTTATCGGGTTGGGCTCCGCCTTCGCGGGCTCGACGGCGGCAGCCCAGAGTTTGTTCTGCAACTGCGTGGTATCCCGATCGATCTGTTGCCGCTCATTACGATTACGGGTAGCGTAGAAGCGAATGCGTGCGCTCGTATATCGCCGCAGAGTATCCCTTACTTGCGAGGCCTCCGCCTCGGGCATAAGGTCCGCGCGGGCGTACGCAGTTCCGATGGCCGCAGCCTCTTTCCCCTCAGCACTGTCGCGCTCCTCAAAACCATTCACAGCCATTGAAAAGGTGAATCCGATGATGAGGCCGAGCAACGTCAATGTTGCCGAAAGAATGACGTTGAAATCCCTGCGGTGATCTTCAGACAGTTCGTATCGCATGCGCTGGCGCGCCAGGGCGGCCATCCATGCAGAAAACCAGAGTAAGACAACCGTGATAGCGGCAACCAGGATCGGATCATCCAGGAGATTCTTCATCGCGATATAGCCCTCTCACAACGAACTGCGAATTATGCCGGAAAGGGACTATTCCACACGAAGAAGACAACAGGCAAGTCAGGAACTGTGAGGAACAGCTCTTGATGAAACCGAAAGTGCAGCGTGTGAAATATTATTCCGGTGAAGACGAATCACGGCAAAAGACAAACGACTCAGTACTGCTCTTCATACCATGCTGCAGGACCGCTCTTCATCTTAAGCTATAAATCGAGGTATACTTTCTGCACGTGAGCTGGTTTAATCCGACTCGCATATGTGAGGTGAGTCTTCCGCAGTCAGAGTGACCCCCTGACGCAGAACCTTCCGTCAAGTCAGGCGATGGCTTGGCGCGCAGTGGTCCGCGTGCTCCGAAGTCCAGTGAATAGTGTGACTTCCGTAGCTTTTCCTGCTGACTGCCGCATCTGCGGTAACCCGCTCTCTTCCCTCACACGCGTTCCGGTGTGTCATTCCTGCTGGGCCAATCTTCCCTCACAATCTGCTTCGCTCTGCTCTCTCTGCGGCGAAAATCTGGGTATTTCCGACTTCGGTGAGGTGCCGGGTGAGAATCTTTTGTGCCGCCCCTGCCGGCTTGCGCGTCCGGCCTTTGAGCGGGCAGTGGCACATGGGGTGTATCAGGGCACGTTACGGTTGCTGCTTCACCTGCTGAAGTACGAAGGGTTAGAGCCAGTGGCCCGCAGGCTGGGTACCTTGATTGCCGGGCAGTTAGCCGGGATTCCGGGCCTGCCGCAAAGAATGCTGGTAATTCCGGTGCCGCTCTTCAAGGCGCGGCGCAGAGAGCGCGGCTTCAACCAGGCAGAGCTGTTAGCCCGGGCGGCGGTGCGTGCCATGGGTAGTTCTTGTCCGGAGTGGGAGGGTGAGTTTGCCCCGGGGGTTCTTGCGCGGCAACGCGCGACTGAGAGTCAGGCAGGACTGAGTCCCCACGAGCGCCGGCGCAATTTGCGCGGCGCTTTTTTCGTCTCCGATCCCGCCCGGGTACGCGGGCGGGATGTGCTGGTGATTGACGATATTTACACCACTGGAGCTACTGCCCGTGCCTGCTCGCAGGTGCTGAAGCGCGCCGGAGCGGCCACCGTGTGGGTGGCGACCGTCGCTCGCGCACAGCGGCGGCAGATCGAGACATTTCGGCCGGAGACTGTGGCCGATGTCCCGATGCATCAGGACGTTGCCATGTGGGATGGAGGCAGGATTCTGCAGTAAATGGCCCGGGCTTTGTCCGCAGGCCAAAAAACTCAGATGGGGGATCAAAATGTCGCTGGGAAAAGCATCGGTTCACGCTCGCAAACAAAAATCGCTCGCCAAATGCCACACCCTGCCGCACGGGGAGGCAGCCGAGCCGCGCGTCCGGTTCAATTCCGCCATGCAGACCCCCGTGCTGGTGCTGAATGCGTCGTACGAGCCGATCAACATCTGCGGCGCGCGGCGCGCGCTGGTGCTCGTGCTGAAGGGCGTCGCCAAGACGGAAGAGGAGCAGGGAGCTATCCTGCACGCCGCGCGCATACGCATGCCCATGCCGTCTGTGATCCGGCTGCTCGAATACCGTCGCATCCCGCACCAGACTCGCGCCCTCTCGCGCAAGAACATCCTTCTACGCGACCGGAACAGCTGCCAATACTGCGGCATTGTGCTGCATTCCTCCGAACTCACGCTCGACCATGTGCAGCCGCGCTCGCGCGGAGGGCTTTCCACCTGGGAGAACCTGGTGGCGTGCTGCCATAGCTGCAACCGGCGCAAGGGCAACCAGCTGCTGCATGAATTGCAGGATATGAAGCTGATCCGCGAGCCGCGGCCGTTTTCGCTGCATACCAGCCGGCACATCATGCGCATGATCGGCCACTCCGACCAGAAGTGGCGCAAATATCTTTACTACTAAGACCCATCCCTCAACGGCTGAAGCCGTGCGCCTTCCCGAGGGTGACAACCGTCATCTCCGATTGCTGACAAAGGATACTGCTGCCCGCCCTTGAGCGGTGCGATTCTGTCTCTGTCAAGGAGGCGGTCATGGCGACTACAAATCTTACGCATACGCAGCAGGGCAAGCATGAGGAGCGGCAGGATCCCTACATGCGGCTGGTCTATGCGATCGGCATTCTTCTCACCATCTTCGGGCACTTTATTCCCGGCGAGGTGAAGTGGAACATTGTCGGCATCGCGCTGGTGATCTTTTACTGGATCTACTAAGGCACCCTCCCCTCCTTCGAGCGGGAGAAGGTGTAACTGATACTTCTCATTGACTTTAATCGATAGCCTGATGCTATCTGCCTTAGGATGAATAAATTACAGGATAATGCCAGATTCTAAAGCATTTATACAACGAAAATGCACATCTTTTGAGGCAGCATATTTGGAGATTTTGTAACTCACAGAAAACACAAGTGATAATTGCAACTGACAGATTATAAATGATTTATTGCGAGTGACGAAGATCTCTTGTGAGATGTAAAAAGGGCCCGGCTGGGAAGGCAGCCGGGCCTTTTTCCCCTATTTCTATTGTATCGAGTGAGGAGAAATAGTCGGCCAGGAAAAAGCCGGCATCAAATACATATTAGGAGCAGGATCGTTTCGGAGCGCATCATGAAATTCAGGTTTGAACTCATCGCACTTTTGATCTTCGGGCTGGCGGCTGCTGTGCCTGCGTGGAGCCAGTCTGCATCCAGTCAGGCGGCGTCCGATCAGAGTTCGACAGGGAATCCGAAGGCGGCGCACGCCGGGAAACAGAGCCGCAGCGCGGGCGGCGACGTTGCCAGTGGAAGCGGGGACATCGGCAAAGGCGCAGCGAAAGGCGTGGGCAACGTGGCAGCAGGGACGGGAAAGGGTGCTGTTGACCTGGCTACGCTCCATCCCATCGATGCGGCGGCGTCGGTTGGAAAGGGCGGAGCGTCGGCGGGCAAGAACATTGGCGTTGGCACGGCGAAGGGGACCGGAAAGATCGTGAAAGGCGTCGGCAAAGGGGTCAAGCATATCTTTTAACCGAATTCCCCGCGCGGCGATCTGCAGGCCCGGCTGAGCAGCCGGGCCTTTTGTGTCTCTGAATCTCCACGCGAAAAAAGCCCGGCAGCGTGGACTAAAAGACCTGGCAGGCCCCGCTTGTCTCGAAATGATAGGATCGAACACCGGAGAACCTGATGCCCGTCGTTCCGACCCTGTTGATTCTCAAAATCACCCAAGGCCCTGACGTGATCGCATCTCAGGAGATCACCTTCGACGACGGAACCCTGGAGCCGCTCCCCCTCGTCGGGGATCAAATTGTCGTCTCCACCGGAGAACAGATATTTCGCGGGACCGTGGCGGCCCGGGATTTCGACTACACACAGTTTCTGGCAGGGAACGAGGGCAAGGCCACCTTCGTCATCACCATCTGGGCTGACGCGATCGTCTAGCAAGAGCAAACAGGTGTATGGGCTTCCCTGAATCCGGCTTCGAGAATGCCGCCGGAATGTGGCATTCTGTATGTAAGACTTCAGGAGCGCCATCTATGCCGAGTGTTGCCAGAAAAACCCTCGTTGCTGTCCTTTTTACACTCGCCGGAATCTCCGCTCTGGCCGAGAACCGCATCATTTACTCGGCTACCGCTGACGCTCATGCTGACATTGCTCAGGCTCTTCATACGGCGGCGAAGGCCCACAAGCATGTCATCCTCGACTTCGGCGGAAACTGGTGCGGCGACTGCCAGGTGCTGGATATCTATTTCCACCAGCAGCCGAACCTGCCCCTGCTCGAAGACAATTTCGTCCTAGTGCATGTAGACATCGGGCACATGGACAAGAACACGGATGTCGCTGAGAAATATGCCATTCCGCTCAAGCGCGGCGTACCCGCTCTGGCCGTCCTCGACGAGCATGGGCGTCTGCTTTACAGCCAGAAGAACGGCGAGTTCGAGGCTATGCGCCGCATGGACCCGGCCTCGGTAACCGAGTTCCTGAACCAGTGGAAGCCCAGGCGCTGACGATGGGCGCCGACAACTACGCTGACAACCGGTGCCGCGGTCGATTAGTCTGAGAGGTATGCTGCTTCGCACATTCAATCGTCTCAGGCGAGCCATGTGGAGGGCTCTCGGCCACGGCGCCTTCAATAATGCCAAGGCGGCTGCATTTTCGGCCATCCTGAGCATTTTTCCGGCGCTGCTGGTGATCACCACGGTGCTGGCGTTCACTCCTGAGACCGATACTGTGCGCGGCGACATCCGCAACGCCTTCAGCGAGATCCTGCCGCAGGACACAATGTCGCTGTTGCAGGCCTATTTCCAGAACTATCATGCCCGCTCCGTACGTCTCGTCTGGACCTCAGTGTTTATTACCATCGGCGCAGCCATGGGTGTCATGCTGTCGCTCATGGACGGCTTCCGCCGTGCTTACCTGCTGCCGCGTGGCGAATGGAGTTTCTGGCGGGAACATGCCGTTGCCCTCGCCCTGGTGCCGGCCACCCTCGTGCCCCTGATCTTTGCCACCGGCCTGGTGGCCTTCGGGCACAGCATTGAGCGTTGGATGATCGACATGGCCGACCACGAGCTGCGCTTCTATGTATTGCTGGTCTGGCGCATTATCCGCTGGACCATCGCCACGGTCACCAGTGTTGTGGTCCTGGGTGTGATCTATCATTTCGGCACGCCGCGCAAGCGTCCATGGGGACAGGTGGTTCCTGGCAGTCTGTTGGCCACGGCTACCTGGTTTCTCGCCACCTTGGGTTATGGCTGGTATGTCACGCGCCATGCCGACTACTCGGTCGTTTATGGATCGCTTGGAGCGGGAGTCGCCACCCTGATCTGGCTTTACATGGTGTGTTTCAGCATTCTGATCGGCGCGGAATTCAATGCGTTGACCTATCCTATTTCGCCGCTGCCCATTTCATCCCCGCCCGCCCACAGCGACGATGAAAACATGGTTACGATTCATTCCGAGCAGGCCGTGTGATCGACGCCGAATCGGCGTGGCGAGTTAGAATGAAAATGATTTCATCAATTTGAAAAGAAACATGCAGTTGGGGGATGGATGAACGTCACGCTTACCGGTTCGAAGCCTGCGCCGGCCAAAAATCAGCGCCGCGCCAAGATAGTTGCCACACTGGGGCCCGCTTCGAACAATGAGAAAACCTTTCGCGAGCTGGTCCGTGCCGGACTGGATGTTGCGCGCCTGAACTTCTCCCACGGCACCCACCCTCAAAAGCTGGAACTTATTGAAATGGTTCGCAAGGTGGCACGCGAGGAGGGCAAGAACATCTGTATTCTGGGCGACCTGCAAGGGCCAAAAATCCGGACAGGCCGCCTGCAAGACCGCACGCCCGTACAACTGGAGACTGGCCAGCATCTCGTCATCACACCCCGCGACATTCCCGGTACTTCGACGGTCATTTCCACCACCTTTCCCACTCTGGCGGAAAATCTTGAAGCAGGCGCCCGCATCCTGCTCTCCGATGGATTAATCGAGCTGCTGGTGCTCGCCGTGAAGGGCGAGGACGTGGAGTGTCAAGTAATCAACGGTGGCCTGCTGGGCGAGCACAAAGGGATTAACCTTCCGGGCATCGCCGTCCGTGTGCCCTCGCTCACTGAGAAAGACGCAGCCGATCTCGAATTCGGGATCAGGAACGGCGTCGATGCCATTGCCGTCTCCTTCGTGCGTACTGCCGACGATGTGCAGCTGGTGAAGCAGCGTATCGCCGATCTGGGTGCCGATACCTGGGTGATCGCCAAGCTGGAAAAGCCGCAGGCCATTGAACACCTTGAGGAGATCCTCGAAGTCGCCGATGGTGTAATGGTTGCCCGCGGTGATCTGGGCGTCGAGATGCCGCCGGAGAAAGTGCCGGCGATTCAAAAGCTGGTTATTCGCCGTGCATCCGAACACCGCAAGCCGGTGATTACCGCGACGCAGATGCTGGAGTCAATGATCGAAAATCCGCGGCCCACGCGTGCAGAAGCCAGCGACGTTGCCAACGCGATCTATGATGGAACCGACGCCGTGATGCTTTCGGCGGAAAGCGCCGCCGGCAAGTATCCCGTGGAGGCAGTCAAAATGATGGCGAAGATCGTCGTTGAGTCGGAATCGGAGATCCACGAGACCTTTGCGCCGCACGATGGCCGCCCCAGTAACTTCCGGCTCTCTGTAGCTGAGACAATCTGCGAATCGATGGCCCACGCCGCGCAGGATCTCGACCTGAAGGCGATCGCCGTTTTCACCGAGACCGGCACGACCGCGCGCCAGCTTTCGAAGTACCGTCCCCAGCCGCCTATTTACGCGCTCTCCAGCGTCGATGTTGTCATCAACCGTATGTGCCTTCTGTGGGGGGTGCAGCCGGTGCGATGTGCGAAAGCCCATACGGCCGAGGAGATGGTCGACATGGCGGAGGAACTACTGGAAACCGCCGGCTTCGTCTCTCCACAGGACATCCTGGGCATCGTTGCGGGAACTCGAACCAAATCGGGATCGACGAATTTCCTGCGCCTGCATGTGCTAGGCGATCGGCTGCACGAGATCGCAAAATAAAAATCTGGCCGGCAGACTCACCATGGGTCGAATTCGCATACTTACCGATCAGGTCGCGAACCAGATTGCCGCAGGCGAGGTGGTCGACCGCCCGGCTTCGGTAGTCAAGGAGCTGCTGGAGAACGCGCTCGATGCCGGGGCCACGCGCATCCTGATCGAGGTGGAGGCAGGCGGGCGCAAGCTCATCCGCATCGTAGACAACGGCGCCGGCATGGTTCGCGACGATGCGCTCCTGGCCTTCGAGCGACACGCTACGTCGAAAATACACTCCAGCGACGATCTGCTCTCCATTGCCACGTTGGGCTTTCGCGGCGAAGCGCTGCCCTCCATCGCATCCATCTCGCGCCTGGAGCTTGAAACGCGCGCCGCCGCCGAGGCCAGCGGAACCCGCCTGGAAATTGTGGGCGGAAAGATTTTTCGCGTAGAAGATGCCGGACTGCCTGCGGGCACAACGATTGCCGTTCGCGATCTCTTCTTCAACACGCCCGCACGGCGCAAATTTCTCAAGGCGGAAAACACCGAGCTCTCACACGTAACCGCGTTAGTTACACATTATGCGCTGGCGCATCCTGATAAGCATTTCGAACTGCATTCAGCCACGAACGCGCTGCTTATCGCGCCTCCGGTGCAGAAGGTTTCCGAGCGCATCTTTCAAATCTTTGGCAATGACACGCTCGAACAGTTGATTCCTCTGGCCGCCGAACGAAGATTCGATCGCGCCGGCCTGCCCGAGCCCCCGCCGTGGAAGCGCGAGGAAGACTATCAGCCGCCCGACCCGGGATTTTTGCGGATCAGCGGTTTCGTCTCCAGGCCCGAGCTGCAAAAGCTCAACCGAAACTCGATCTATATCTTCGTGAACCAGCGCCTCATCCGCGACCGGCTGATCCTGCACGCAGTCAGCGAGGCCTACCGCAACATCATTCCGCCCACGTCGTTCCCCGTCATCCTCATGTTTCTCGAAATGCCGCCTCACGAGGTGGATGTGAATGTGCATCCGTCGAAGACCGAAGTGCGCTTTCGCCAGCAGGCCTACATTCACGATTTTGTTCGCGACAGCATCCGCAACACTCTGATCAAAGCGCGGCCTGCGGCGGAGTTTCTCTCTGCCCTGACCGCGAATCCTAACGCTACGCCTGCGCTCATGCCCGTAAGCTCTCCGATTCCCGCCGAGGCTGGTCCCGAACCTCTGAAGGATTCAGATCCGATCGTAAGCCCAGACGACGCCGTGCCTTTCACGCTCACCGAGCCCGCACAGGAGGCGGAAGAGGCAAAGCTTCCTTTTGCGATCTCTGCGGCGCAGCAATCTGTAAACTCTGCCGGCCACGACTGCGAGCCGGCCTGGGATACGCAGACGCTGCCCGAGGGTGGAGAAGCTGCGAATCTCAACTCACTCGCTTCGCTTAAGCCGCTGGGGCAACTGCGCGAGTCGTTCATTCTCGCGGTCAACGACGAGGGCCTGTGGATCGTCGACCAGCACGTGGCCCACGAGCGCGTTCTCTTCGAGAAGATCCTGCGCGCGAGGGAAGTCGAGAGCGTCGAGCGCCAGCGGCTGCTGATGCCCATGCTGATCGATTTGCAGCCGCACCAAATGGTGCTCTTCTCCGGCATCGCAGAAGAGCTGGAGCGCAATGGCTTCGAGGTCGAGCCATTCGGTCCGCATACTCTCACCATCAAGGCCGCCCCGATTGGTCTGGAGGGCCTCCGCCTCGAACGCATGCTCATGGAGGTGCTGGAGCAGGCTGGAAATCCTGCGCAATCGGAGAACCTGGGTACTCTCCGTACCCGTATCGCCGCGTCCATTGCCTGTCATGCGGCTATCAAGGTCAACATGCCGCTCGACCCCCGGCGCATGGAGTGGCTTCTCGCCGAACTCGCGCGCACCGAGCACCCTACGAGCTGCCCGCACGGGCGTCCCATCGCTTTACGGTATTCTTGGAGAGACATCCAGCGGGCTTTTCAGCGAATCTAGCTGGGTGAATGTAGCCTTGCTTCTCCGCGGGACAAAAGAAGGTCTCTTTGACAGCCGAACAGTTACAAGCACTTCGCGCCGAGCGTTGGCGGCAGAAATCCAACCCCCTCCTCACGCTCGAAGACGCGGCGACATGGCTGAATACTGTGGGCCTGTGCCTCTTCCTGCCCCGCCGCAGCCAGTTTCTTGCGTCCGCTCCCTCCTTTGTCGAAGCCTGTAGCGGGGACCCCAGTGAGACGCCTGCCGCTGCAGCCATTGAGAACGCTCGCGGTCTGATGATCCGGCTGATGGAAGATGGGGCGGTGCTTCCGCTCAACCTCTTCGGCACACTCTCCGATCAGCCGGATTTTCTGGTATCGCGCGAGGCCTTCCCTTATATCTTCAGCCTGCGCGGCGGCCGCAATTGGAAAGCTGCGCCCCCAAAGGCTTCGCCGCTCGTGGCAGAGATATGGAAGACGCTGGAAAAGGGAGCCTCCCTCGAAGCAACGGAAATTCAGGCATCTCTGGGACGCGAAGTGACCGAAGCCGCAGTGCTTCGCGGGCTCATGGAGCTCTGGAGTGCCCTGCGTGTCACGCCGGTCTATGCGGGAAGCGGGGCCGCAAACGGGGCGGCGAAAGAGCCAACCCGTTGGGAGCTCACGCAGGCGCGGTTCTCTGACACCATGAACGCGGCCAACAAGATTGCACAGACTACTGCGCTTTCCGCGCTGGTTTCTCTTTATCTCGAGTCGGTCGTGAGTGCGTCTGCAGATGAAGTCGAGACATTTCTCTCGCCGCTCACTTCGCGTTCGAAGGTGCGTGAAGTAGTGAACGGACTCGCAGCCACGCGGCAGGTTTCGCTCATCCCGGTGGGAATGCAGACCCTGTTCCATATCACAGGGTCGCTTCCGGAGTTTGCCGAGCCGGAGCCAGCCCCCGCGTTGCCTGAAACTCCGCCTCGACCCCGCTTCGAGCGCGAGCGTCCGTTCAGGGAAACAGGAGGCCCGGAGCGCCGTCCGTCCTTTACGCGGGACCGGCCCAGGCAAGACCGCCCCCGCACAGGACCACGGCCAGAGCGCTTCGCGGCAGGCAGCGCCAGAGCAGCAGGTAGGGGCGGCGCAGGTCGGGGCGGCGCTGGCCGAGGCAGCGAACGCCCGCTTCGTGAAGGCACGGATTCCCGGGGCAACTATCCGCCGCGTCGCAAGCAGTTTGGCGCAAATGCAGGCGGTGCGCCCCGGCCCAGAACCGGGGGCGACCGCCCTTATCGCAAGCCGCCCGTTCTCAGACCTGAAGACGGCGAGCGGCCGTCCTTCACCAGGCGGCCATTCGAAAAACGGCCTTTCGACAAGCCGGCCAGGCCTTACGCCGGGCGCGGGGCAGGAGGTGATCGTCCGCCGCGCAGACACAGCAGTCCGCGCACCAGCGAACGCACTTCGAGTGGTCAACTCCGACCGGGCGCCGGCCGTTCCAGCTTCCGCGCGGGCGGCGGCAAGTTTCCGCCAAAGAAGTTCGGCCCTCCAAAATCCGGACCGAAGAATTTCGGCCCAAAGAACTTAGGCTCTGACAGGCCGCGTCCGTGGAAGGGTGCCGACGCTTCAACCTCACGTCCGCTACGTCCCGCGGGCTCAGGTGACCGCCCGTTTCGGCCGCGCCGCGAAGAGGCATCCGGCGGTCCACGCAGTCAACGCGGGTCGGGGCCTTACGGCACAGGCAAAGTGCGCGACGCGGAAAAGCGTCCCTTCTTCCGGGACAAACCGGGTAAGCCGGGCGGCAAAACAGCGGAACGATCAGGTCCCCCCAGGGGCAAGGGCGACTGGAAACCGAAGCCTTCGAGCGGCGGATTTTCAAAGTCGGGGAAGCCAGCCTATGGAAAGCCGAAATTCGGTGAAGCAAAACCCGGCGGCGCGAAGTTCGGTGGAAAGAAGTCCGGCGGATCGAAGCCCAGTGGATTTAAACCCGGGAACAAATCCGGATACAAATCCAAACCAAAGCCAGGCGGCGCACAACCGCCCTTCAGGAAGCGAAAGGACGAGGGTAAGAAAAGCTCCGAATGAGTGCACGACGCTTAATTATCGCCATCGATGGGCCGGCGGGAGCCGGCAAAAGCACCGTAGCTCAACATCTCGCCGCTCATTTCGGCCTGCTGAATCTTGAAACAGGCGCCATGTATCGCGCCTTCGCACTCAAGGCGCTCGAAAAAAATATCAACCCTGGCGATGCTGCTGCCCTTGAGCGGCTGGCCGCATCCACTGAAATTGTGCTGGTGCCGACGTCAGCCGGAAATCGCGTTCTGCTCGACGGAGCCGATGTGACCGAACGCCTTCGCGACCCCGAAGTCACCCAGGCCGCCTCGCAGGTCAGCGTGCATCCCGCCATCCGTGTATGGATGGTTGGCTTGCAGCATGAAATTGGCAAAGCTGGCGGAGTGGTAATGGAAGGCCGTGACATCGGCACCGTCGTTTTTCCTGATGCCGATATCAAGTTTTTTCTTGACGCCTCACCCGAGGCGCGCAGCCAGCGCCGCTACGAGCAATCCAGCAGCCCAGCGGCAACCGCTGCCGTGCCGGAAGGCATCTCGGCGGAAGCAATTGCAAAGGAATTGCGCGAGCGCGATGAGCGCGATCGTAATCGTGTCCAGTCGCCGTTGCGCCCCGCCTACGATGCCGTCGTCATTGACTCGACGGCCCTCACACTTGACGAAGTATTGAGCCGCATCGAGTCGATCGTAAAAGAGCGATTGCAGCAAAACCAGGGAAGATGTATCCCGGAGTCACTGAACTGCAGTTGACGCGGCCATCAGGAAGCGGCAACCTTGCACAAACTGAAAAGGGCACAACATCCCTGGTTTTGCTCTAGCTACTGAACCGCTGGCTCCGGTGTAGGCGCTTTCGGGGCCTTCAGATGCTTGGGTGGAGCGGGAGGCGCCGGAGGTGCCGGAGCCCTTGGCGCAGGTGGCTCCGGTACCCCTGATCCCTGCTTCAGCTGAAGATTTCCGTGAGTGGTGCTCAGGTCGAGCTTCACGCCGCCATGTCCCACCGTGCCCTGAAGCGTCCGGCGATCGCCGCTGACCGTCGACTGCAGCGGAAAGTCGGCCTGGAGTTCATCGTCTTCCGTAGTGCTGGCGGTTACCGTAAAGTTCGAGTTTTCCGGCACGGTGAGCGTCACGCCGCCGGTGCGATTCGTGATGTTGACATTGCCCAGCGGAGCCAACGCCACCACATTTACGTCTCCATCGCTGTTCTCAATGTGAGTATCGCCCGTCACCTGAGACAACTCGATATTCTTCGAGCGCGTGACGATGCGCACCGGTCCGGAAGCCTGATTCGCGGTCAGATCGCTGGAATCCATCGTCAGGTCGCCGCCCAGTCTGGGTATGTCCAGGTCTGTCCGGGTGGTGTGAATGTGAACGTTCGAGCCTATCTGCTCCAGGTGCGTGTCGCCAAAAGATTCGCCATCGAGCGTGACCTGGCCTTTGATCTCGGACAACGTCACGTCGTCGACATGGCCGTCCATGAAAGCGTGACCGTCCACTTGATGCGCGGAGAAATCTCCGTGGTTCATACGCGCATGAACATCGCCGCCGATGCTGTCGAACTTCACGTCCCCGTGACCCGAAGTCACATCCACATTGTTCTTCATGCCCTCAACCGTCACATCGCCGTGACCTGCATTGACGATCGCGAACGACTTCTCAGGCAGCTGCACCGTCAGATCGACACGTGTGCCGCTGCGGGTGGGCACAGTAACGACGGCTCCTGAGCCGGAGACCACAATCTTTGGCTTCGCCTCATCAAAGGCCTTCTCAGCATCCTTGTCCGAGGTTGAGTGCACTACCTGGTGGGCCCGCAGATGCATCTGCCCGTCATTGGATGTGGTCACCGTCACATCACCATGGGGATTCTGAATATTTACATTCGCATTCGCGGCAATGGCTTCGTCCATCTGGACATCGTTATCGTGCTCTTCGCCCATCATCGAGAAGAAGTCATTGTCGTTGTCATTGAACTGGTTGCGGAACGGGCCCCACCAGCGATCCGCATGCGCGCCCCATCCCATAGCGGCCAGAATCAGGATGAGAATGACCAGGCCGCCCATGGAGCGCCTGCCTGCGTAAGGATTGTTCCGGTCCCAGAAATATTCCGCCAGTGACACCAGTCCTACGGCAATCAGCAGCACCGGCCACCAGCGCGCATACCAGGTCCAGAACTGGGCCGCGCTCAGGTGCCCCGTTTCGAGCAGCAGCGCGATGATGCCTACCGCCAGCAGCAGGCAAGGACCCACAATCGACGCGCGCCGGTAGCCATACCAGTGTTTCCAGTACTGGCGTTGCGCCCGCGCCTGTTCACGTTGCATCCGCGCATAGTCACGCGCCTGTCTGCGAGCTTCCTGCGGAGAAGTATAGGGAGGAGGAGGAGAGGCTGCCATATCGTTACCTCCCCTCGCCCGAATCATAACGGCGTTCAGGAGCGGCGGGCAGATCAGGCGGAGATACTACCAGCGAGGACGAAGCCGGGGGGATATTTGCGGCCGGCCCCGCCGCACTCTGCGCCGCGTATTGTCCCTGAGCGTACTGTTCCTGCTGCCACTGCGACCATGCTGCGCGTTCTGCGAGCTGGAGCACACCCAGCACGATCAGATACAGTGGCCAGCTCTTGCCGAAGGAAAGGATGTCCCACTCGTTGAGCAGCGCCGTGATGCCGAAGACCAGAAGCATCGCCGGTCCTTTGATGCGATGGATAAAGATGTACGGATTCATTGCGCACCTCCTGCAGGCGGCGCTGGCGGCGCCGGCGGGGGAGGCGGGGGAGGAACTCCGCGTGTACGGCGTATCAGTAACCACGCTCCGAGGGCGATGACCAGGATCGGCCACGTGTGCCCGAACCAGTCGAAGCGGAAGACGCCCAGTGTGTTGAAGAGAAACAACAGCCCCAGTCCGATCAGCACGATCGCACCGATCGGTTCACGCCGTGGCACCGGGGCGTAGGGGTCGATCTCCGGAGGCGTTGCGCCCACGGGAGGAACCGGCGGCACAGCTGTGTAAGGTGGATACGGGTTTGTGAAATCTGCTGGAGGTGTAAATCCCGCTACTGGCGGAGGAACCGGGGGCACCGTCGTATACGTCTGCGTCACTGACGGCGTCGTCGAAGAATTCTGGATGCCGATCTTCGCTCCCAGTTCATTCAGTCCGAAAGGATCGGGCAGCGGCAGTCCGTCGCGGCGAGCCTTCGCCGTCTGCTGCGCATCGAAGACCTGATAGAGCACCCAGGCCGCGATAAACACTCCGAAAATCCCATGATTATTCGTAATCCCGATCAGGATGACGAATACCAGTACATGTACCAGTGCCTTTACAAACTGGCCGTTGTACATCGCGCCCACGCCGGGGATGAATCCAAGAAGCGCGGCCGTTCCAGGATTTGGGCCGCTCGGCGGAATCACCCCGCCTACGGCGTAGTTCACGCCCCCAGCCGTCGTCCCCGACGCGGTGTAAGCTGTCCCCGCAGGCGCTGTGTAACCTGCGCCCCCGATTCCCAACTTCGCCGCAAGGCATTGCTCACAATAAATCACACCGGAAACCGGCCGCACGCACTGGGCGCACAGGGCCTTTCCGCAATTCTGGCAGTAAGCGGCTACAGCAAGATCCGGATGGTTAACGCAATTCATGCCAAGCTCCTTTCCGCCTGGTCTCGTAGGAAAGCGACCAAAATATCTACCTCTTCTGTTTCTTTATTTCTGACCTCGGTGGCGAGCGGGCAGCACGCCTCCGTCTTGATGAATTCCGTTGCGCTGGAGAGCAGATTGCGGGGGTTTCCGCTGGCCAGCATTTTCTGTCCGAGAATTACGTCCGGCTGCGGCACGCTCGGCGCGGATTCCAGCTTCCCGCCGGTCTTGTGCCCATTGCCTGACGAGCCCGAGCCGCTGCTCGGGGAATTGCTTTGCGGCGCAGGTGTTTGTTGTTTGGTGGGACTTGCAGGCCGTTGCGTCTCTTCATCGCGGCGCAGCTCCCGCATCTTCGATTCAACTTCGTATACGAAGCGCAGATTGTCGTAATAGCGCACCACCTGGCTCTTCGCGCCATAGAACTGCCGTGTCAGAGTGCCTTCCAGGCTCGCCGGAGTCAGATCCGCCAGGCGCAGGCCGGTCAGCCGGACTCCGGCAAGATTCAATGTCAGCGCGATGGAGAAAAATGCCATCGCCGCCGTCATCATCAACCGCGTATCCCACACCATCCGCCGCCGCGGCAGGCTCAAAACATTGGCTCCGGCCGGTATGGGAGCTCCATAC